>CAMOLN010000029.1 GCA_946618745.1 uncultured Alphaproteobacteria bacterium
TCCGATGTTATTTTCAGTAACCGAACTCACATATTTTAACAACCTCAATGCCAACCATATCGCAAACGCAACCATCATAAAAGTCTTTGCACCTCCGCTGAACATCGTTTGCATTTTTGAATAATATTTATTAATAGCGTCAAACATCGTCTCAAATATTTGACACCCCAAACAATTTTTATCAGCCAATTCATTATCAAGTTCTTCGCTGTCGCAATCTGTTCTCTGATTTGAAGCATCACAAGCCACTAAAGAATTTTGATCATTTGACCTGCTATCCGATCCGCACGCACTGACCAAACCTATCATCATAACGATAAGCAAGATCTTAAAACTGTTAAACAATGCCTTTCGCCAATCAACCATGACTTTTCCTCTAACGAGCCCTTCTTCTTTTTATAGCTTTTATTGCTTTATTAGCACCGATTGCCCCGGCCACCACCGCTCCCACCGGACCGGTAATTGCCACTGCTCCGGCAACTTTTGCTGTATTTCCAACAAATTTTCCTACTTTACTGTTAGCAACTCTGCTAACCGCTTCAGTACTCTTTTCACTCAACTTTTTACCTACCGCCTCAGTAGTAGGTTTTGTAATTTTTTTAGCTGCTCCGGTAACCGCACTGGCTCCCATTGTAGCAACACTGGTTGCCTGTGATGACAATCCGCCTCCGGCAAAAGTATTAGTCAACGAAGCAACCTTTCCTACCATCATAAACCCGCCAAATCCTGCAAAAGCAAACACCAGGAAATTTATACTTATCACTGACAACAGCTCCTTCATTTTCTCAACATCTAAAGTATCAACAGCTTGAACTAAAGCATCGATTCCCCGGTTATCGCCGGAATTAGTCGCCCCTAAAGCATGACCAACCAATTGCATGCAAACACTTACCGCCACACCGGCCATCATAAAAGTAAAAGTGCTGTTCATAAACAATTTAACTGCATTTCCGGAGGCTTTGGTAAAAATCTTAAACGGCCAACAAGCAATTGCAAAAGGCAACACCGCTCCGAAAACTCCTAATTCAACCACTGCATCAAACAAATAAAATACAAAAGCCAAACTTAGTAAAAATCCCAACAAACCAAATAACAATCCATATATTAAACAATTAAAACCTAAACCGAACTGAATACCGGTTTCACTATCCGTTACATTAAACAAAGTCAAATATTTACCGCCTAAACACCGCAAAACTTTCCCCAAAGCCTGTAATAACGCAAATTGCTCATTTATATGCAATGTAAATGCTTCTAACTTTTGATATAAATCGCTTTCATATATCATATTGTTGGCAACCTGGCTGGTATCTATTTGGCTGCTATAATTGCTGACAACGTCCTTATTTAATGCACCGTTTATAATATAATTGGCAAAATCCAACCCGCCCTCAAATATAGGTTTAATTAACAAATCAAACAAAGGCCAATTGCCGTCTTTGGTATAATACAATGCAAAGTATGCCAACAAGAACTTAAAAGCTTGTGTCAATATTTCGGTTAGATATTTTGCAGCATCTTGCGAGGTTAAAAAACTGACATGATTCAATGTTCTAATACCCAACCATATAGCAAAAATTACCACGATCAATGCTCTGAATGGTCCTGCAAGATTTTCCATTGAAACCGTAACTAATTTATCCGATGCCTTATATGCCACACTTAACAAACTGCAAAACAAGCATCTTTGTCCGTTATTCCAAGCCACCGAAACCACTTCACAACCATTTCTTGCCCCATTTTTACTTCTGGTATAAACTCTTGCATCGGCAATGGGTTTGCCATCAATCATTTCTTCTTTTCTTATACAATAAGTATTTGCACCTTGAGCATCTTTATAACAAACAAATTTCGAAGTATTATATTTTTTTGAAAGATAGTGTCTGTTAATAAAATCCGCTGCTTTTTCCGGACTAAGCTCCTCATCATAATTTACTGTCGTTGTATCTTCAGCCATAGCTTGACCGCAAACAGACACCAACACAGCGACCATCAACAGCATTGTCAACATAATTACAACATTTTTAGTAACTGTCTTTATCATTACCTTTCAACCCTTTTAAAGGATTCCCTAAAATAATAAAAGCAACAGCCAACACTGCTAGTAATAAAAACAAAGCTACATAAAAGGTCGATTCGGCACTCCAAAAATCCAACACTTTCCACTCAAAAAATACATAGGCCAAGCCCATTATCAAAAAAGTCACCACAAAAGCTTTTATCATGTCTGCATATATTTCCCTGCTCTGTTTCTGTCATGATAACATATAAATTACTTATAAAGTGTTACATTTTTTTTATTTTTTACACAAAATTCGTTTTTTTTATTTTTTTTTGCACAAATTGTCATTTTTTGTATCAATCCGCTTGATTCTTTAATTGCTTTTTTTTATTATGATGGCGACATGTTTAATTTAACGTAAAGGCAGGTTTGCTATGGAAGAAATTATTTTTCCCAATCAAATTAGAATGTATCGTCGCTTACGCGGTCGCTCAATGCAGGAATTAGCCGATCAACTGGGAGTTTCCCTTTCGGCAATCTCTAAAATTGAAAAAGGTTATCGTCGTGTTGATCAAGAACAATTGGTGCGTGTCGCTGAATTTTTGGACTGCCCTCTTCAGGATTTGTTTGTTAACGAACAAAACTCTCAACAGGAGGTTGTTATTGCTTGGCGTCGCGAACAAGAGCGTCGTAACAAAATCAATGAAAAAAGCGGACTTAAAACTTTAGGTGCCGGCTTGCGTCAAATTCGCGGAGAAAAAGGTCTCACCTTGATAGAAGTATCCGAAGGTGCCGATATGACTTTGTCGGTCTACCACAGAATTGAAATGGGACAACGAGAAGTCTCCGACAAGGAAATGAAAAATATCGCCAAGGCTCTCAAAATGAGCGTTGAAGATATGAAAGCTCATATCACTGAACTCAACAACAATGGTTTGTTGGATGAAATTATCATGCGTAATGATGCCAAATACAAACTGTTTTCTACTGCTCGTTCAGCTATCTCAAACTATGAAATCGGGCAAGATGTATCCCAAATATCTGTATACGGCACAGCCGGACGCGATGGAAACGTTTTAATTGATTTGGATGAAGAAATCAAAAAGGTTGCTTGTCCGCCGCAATTACAAAACAAACGTGATGCTTACGCTTTAAATTTGTGTTCTCGTCGCTTAGGCAATGTCTTACCTCCTCGATCAATTCTTTATGTTGATCCGCAGGAACCGGTTGGATCTGGTGATATTGCCGTATACTACATTAGTGAATCTGAAGCCCAAATTGTTTCGATTCGCGAAAACGAAAACGGTCAACTTTACGGTGTTCGTTGGAAACCTGACGAAAAAATAAACTTCAACGATAGCGACATTCACAAACTGCATCGTGTTGTATTTATAAGTTTATAAAAAAATATTTCACAAAAAAATACGGGAATTCCCCCGTATTTTTTTTACATAATAACATTATTGACCAATCTTTTCAATTATGCAATTATCTGAAACTACTTTCTTATCCCCTATTTTAATTAGTTTTAATAAATTATTTCTTGCCACATTAAATTCATCTTCGTTTTGTGCATGAACAATTGCCAACGGATGTTGATTATCAACCCAATCACCCACTTGGCAAAATTCACTGTATCCGTTTGCATAATCAATTTTCTCCTCCGGTAATGTCCTGCCGCCATGCAATTCTATAACACTTAATCCGACACCTCGTGTGTCCATTCCAACCACATAACCGGAATTCTCGCCATACACCGGACGAATTATTTTTGACTTAGGCAAATATTTCCAAACATCATCACAAAAGTCCGCAGGACCTCCTAAACAAGCTACCATTTTGGCAAATTTTTCCAAAGCCTCACCATTATCCAAAACCTTTTGTAATTTGGTTTTTGCATCATCAATCGATTGAACTACCTTAGCCGACACCAACAATTCAGCACACAATTCCATATTAACTTTATGTAAACGCGGATTAATTCTTTTCCCTTTCAAATAATCAACCGCCTCTGCTACTTCCAAAGCATTGCCCACACTATAACCTAATACCTGATTCATGTCGGTAATCACAGCTTTAGTTTTAGTACCTGCCGCATCAGCAACTCTCACTATTGATTTAGCTAAAGCTTCAGCGCGATCTAAAGATGACATAAATGCACCATTACCGCATTTCAAATCCATAACCAAACAATCCAACCCGGCAGCCAATTTTTTAGATAATATTGATGCCGTAATTAAATCAATCGATTCCACCGTTGCACACACATCTCTTACCGCATATATTCTTTTATCGGCCGGCGCCAAATTTCCGGTCTGCCCGATAATTGCACATCCTACTTCTTTCACTGTTTTTCGGAACAATTCGTTAGAAGGTGATGTTTGATAACCGCTTATTGAATCGAACTTATCCAAAGTTCCTCCGGTGTGTCCCAAACCTCGCCCGGATATCATAGGCACATAAGCTCCGCAAGCCGCAACCATCGGCGCCAACATCAAACTTACCTTATCACCGACTCCTCCGGAAGAATGTTTATCAACCACTGCGCCATCAATATCATTCCATTCCATAACATCACCGGAATCACGCATTGCCAACGTCAATGCCGTAGTTTCATCTTTAGTCATTCCATTAAGAAAAACCGCCATTGTCATTGCCGCAATCTGAGCATCTCCGATAGATTTATCGGTAACTCCCTTGACAAATTCCTTTATGTTCTGAGCCGTTAATATCTGCCCATCTCTTTTTTTACGAATAATTTCCGAAGCAAGCATCTTAATATCCTTCTTCTATTGTTTTTAACAAATCAGCTAACAACGAACTGGCCCCGAGACGAAAATGTTCCGGTTTTACCCAATTTATTCCCATTATGCTTTGAGCCAAAACTAAATAGCTTTTCGCATCCAAAAAATTCTTTATTCCTCCGGAAGCCTTAAAGCCGACGTCTTTTCCGCTTGCTTTTATAGTTTCTAAAATAATATTGGCAACTTCCGGTGTTGCCGATACTTTGGTCTTACCCGTAGAAGTTTTGATAAAATCAACTTTTGCCTCTATCCCCAAATTTGTTGCTTTGATAATTTTATCTATTGAAACCAGCTCACCGCTTTCAATTATCAATTTCATAATTTTATGCCCGCATAAATGTCTGGCACATTTCAAATAACTTTTTACTTCATCAGTCTTTCCTTGCAACAATGCTCTATAAGGCAACACTACATCTAATTCATCAGCCCCTCTTGATATTGCCGCCGGTATTTCTTCTTCCAAAATATTTATATTATTATCACCTTGCGGAAAATTAATCACTGTTGCCATTTTTATATCTGAACATTCCTTTTTGGCTGTTGGCAAAAAACGACTGAATACACACAAAGCTGCCGGATTGCCATAAGGTGTATCCGCCAACTTGCAAAATTCTTTAATAGTAGCTTCTGTATCTCCGTCATGCAACGAAGTCAAATCCAAACATGATAACATTAATTTTGCTGCTGTTACATTATCCATATTTTTGACCTTTCAAAAGTTACACTCATTCCGTCTCATAAGTATTTAATCTGGAATTGATAACTAAAATTCCTTAAATCCCATCGGCAACAATTCGCCGATTGTCAATGTTTTTACTTCACCCCTTGCGTTCGCCATATGCACCGGAGCATTTCCTTGAGCAAATTCTGCGATTCTCTGACGACAAGCACCGCAAGGTGAAATTATTTGTTTGCTATCCGCATAAATTAAAATTTCTTTGATTTCACTTTCTCCGCCATTAATCATCGCCGCCAAAGCTCCGGCTTCAGCGCAAGTTCCTACTGGATATGATACATTTTCCACATTACATCCTGAATATATCCTGCCGGTAGAGGTTAAAATAGCACATCCGACTTTAAACTCCGAATAAGGAGCATAAGCTCTTCCGGCCGCATTTTTAGCCTCTTTTAACAAAACCGAAATATTATTCATATCATCATCCCGAAATTAAATGTTTTTTTAATATTATCACTTACAATGTATAATAAATTATATTCAAAATATTGCAAAGATTATTTGCAAATAATGCAAATATCGGATAAATATATATCCGAAGAGGTGATAAAGTGAAAAAAATTATAATTGGTTTCTTGCTGGTCTTATTTTTATCCCTGGGCGGAATTGCTTTTTATTTAATAAACACCGACTGGGTCAGTCAACATCGCGAAAAAATAGCCGAGCAATTTTATAATTCCACCGGAAAAGTTATTCGCTTTGACGGCAATATAGGTTTTCGCTTTTTTCCCACCCCTTATTTACACGCTAATAATGTAAAAATATTCCATAACGAAAACATTAATAACAAACCTTTTGCCGAAATTCGCGCCCTTGATGCCGAATTGGCTTTAAAACCTCTTTTCAAAAAAGAATTTGAAATAACCAAAATGGAATTAAAAGGTGCCGTTTTCAATATTGATTGGGACAATGGTTTTAGCTGGCAAAGCGATTTAAGTCCGGATCAAAAACAACTTATGGAAAACGATAAACTAAGCCTCAGCAACACCCTCATCAAAGATGGGGAAGTAATTTTTGAATCTGCGACGAATGACTTATCATTTCACCTTAAAAACCTTAATGGCGAAATATCCGCCGAAAGCATGTTCGGTCCTTTTCGCATGGAAGGAAATTATGTCAATGGTAATTCACCCGAAGGTTTTGCTTTAACCATCGGCAGGTTGTCAGAATCTTCCTCAACTCCCTTAAATATTGTAATAACCCATCCATCCTCAGCCAGTTATATCCGCTTTGACGGAACCTTTCAAAGCACCAACAAAGTTCTTAATGGTAATGTCATTGTAGAATCCGAAAACTTAAGCAAATTTATCAACTCCAATATTCCGTCTTTTAAGATCCCGAATAAATATAACCTTAAATCAGCACTTGGTTTTGACATTGAACTCAACCAACAAAATTTATCTTTAAGCAATATCGTGCTGAAATACGGTGATAAAACCACCGGTAGCGGTAATTTGCACATGCCTCGCGATGTCGAGCAACCATTGATTGAAACAACTTTCAACTTCACAGATATTGATCTTAGTGTTATTCAATCAATTATCAAAGATTTTCTTTCCCAGAAAAACAACTTGAAAAACCTTCCTCAAACTTCTGTTGCCGGTGAAATTCACGCATTACGTATTCATCATGAAGAACAACAACTTCGTGATTTTGAAATGTCTTTTGAATATGTTGAACAAGCCCTCAACATAAAAAAATCTAAAATACTTCTCCCGGGCAATACCGATCTTAGCACCTCCGGAAACATTTTTGTCGTCAATGATTTATTAAATTACAAAGGCAACGTTGATGTTCGTACCGAGAACCTGTCCCAAACATTAAAATGGTTGAACATTGAACCGAAACAAGTTACTCCTACCGTTTATAAAAACATGATACTCTCTGCACAATTTTCCGGTAATATTGATCGCTTTCAAATTGCTCCCTTCAAAATTACGCTCGATAAAAGCACTGTTACTGGTGAAGCAGGAATAGTTTTAGGCGACAAAAAAGATATTATGGTAACAGCTCAAGCCGATTCAATTAATTTTGACAATTATATCAGTTCATTGCCCGATGAAATCAAGCAAAAAAGTTGGCTAGAGCGAATACTCTATCGTTTTCAAAAAACTGACTTTCTTAATAATATAGATCTGGTCTTGGACACTAAAGCCGATTTGATTATTTATGAAAATATGCCTTTTGAACATACAAAATTAAAAGGCAATATTCTTAACCAAGTTGCCGAAATAGAAAACTTTAGTATAGACAAAATCGCTAATTCCCAAATCGTCGCTCACGGAAAAATTTCCGGTTTTGGCAATATTCCCGTCTTTGACAATTTTAATTATAATATTCACAGCACTGATATAACTTCACTAATCAATAAATTAGAACTGAAAGTTCCCGATTTGGAATATAAACGTTTCAATAATCTTGATGCTACCGGCAGTCTTAACGGCGAATTAAACAAACTGACCGCTACCGCAAATATTACCATCGGCAATCTCCAAGCTGATTATTCCGGTGAAATAGTTAATCTCGAAAAAATTCCTGCTTTTAACGGATCTGTCAACCTTAAACATCCGTCAATTAATCAGTTTTTAGAAAACATCCAGTCATCCTATTCTCCAACCATTGATAATCTGGGGCTTTTCCAATTCAAAGCTGATATTCAAGGATCTCTTACCGATTATAGTCTCAATAATATGAACATAAATATCGGACCGATTGATATCCAAGGAAAACTCTCTCTCGATACCATTAATGACAAAC
>CAMOLN010000030.1 GCA_946618745.1 uncultured Alphaproteobacteria bacterium
ACATCAGCGTTCATTACGCCATCAGAATATACTGTTATAATAGCCTTGGCCGGAATTGAATTTTTAATAAACGGTGGTTTTAATGCGCCTACATTTATACCGGTTTTTTGCATGAATTTTTGATCAAAATTGAAACTCAACTGATAGCGGCGTTGATAAGAAGCATTTTTACCGAAATGTTCTTCCCACAAAAGACTTATCGGAAGACTATCTATATTAGCAACACCGCTTATTTCCATACCTTTGTTATTAAGAATGAGATCTAAATTTTTGGCATCAATGGTTTGCCCTTTAATTATGTCACTGATTTCAACATCATGTAACACCGCATCAATATCAAAATTAACATCTTGGGGTTGTATATCGCCGCGTAATTCAAAATTTAATTTCAAATTTACTTCGCTGCTTCCTTTTAATGAATCAGGATTAAGGCCTGCTGATGAAGGATATTTAAGCGGATCGTGGTCAATAAGCTTTAAGATATCACTGATGGAACCGACAGCCTTCAAATCAAGTTTGATAAAATTATGCTCTTTATCCAGATCGTATAAATCAATAAACCCGCCGTTAAGCATAACGCCGTCGGATTTTCCCTGAGTTATGTCAATATATATATTAGAACTGGAAAATTTGGCTTTGCCTTTTATATCAGTAATAACCGGCATTCCGCTAAGATAGAAAATTGTGCTTCCGTCAACATCAGCAGTTCCGTTGAGGGAAGTAAACTCAAAAATTTTTTTCTTTTTATTATAAGCAAAATCAAAACTAAAATCACCATTGCGAATGTAGCCGTCATAAAAGCTTTCCTGACACCAACTCCAGGCTGTATCGCTGAAATAGCGAGGCCAATAATCGGTCAATTTAGAAGTTTCCAATTTGTCAACTTTAGCGGTTATGGTAACGGCAAGCTGTTTGGGATCAGATTCTAACAAATAAGGTTTTAGTCCGTTAACTTTCAGACCTAATTCGGCCTTTTGCCCATCCAAGTTTAGTCGAGCATTACTGATATTGATTTTTTCCAAATTACCGCTGAGTGAGCCCTTCAATAACAGTCCGGAAATATTATAATCATACTTATCATCATTAGCAAATTTAGCTACTCCTTTTTCGCCGGCAAAATCAAAGTCAATTTTTTCAATCAATTTATCGGTATTATGCAAAATATCATCTTTATAATTGGCAATATCCTGAAGGTTCAATTCTGTGGAAATATTACCATGCAAAGGAATAAGAATATTATATAATCCGGCAACTTGTTCATCTGTAATCAATAATTTGAGCAAGTCGGAAGGAATTAAGTCTGAAAAATAAAATTTAAGACCGATTGTATTACCGCTGTAATTGTAATCGGCGGATATTCCCAATGACGGAGTGCTTTTATCGAAAGGAAGCAAAGCGTTAATTTCGGTATTGACCGAACCGAAACCTCGATCAAAATGGTAATTTACATCACTGAATTGCCATTTTTTACCCAGATCTACTTCCAATAATTCAACTTCAGCATGATTTATAATAATAGAATTGATATAACTCTCGGGATAAGTTGCATCCTCCGAATTAAAATGATCCCAAAATTCTTCAGCTTTATCAATATAATAGCGTATCTTTTTACTTTTGATTTCTTGATTATCCTTGGCATTATCAATTTTATAATTGTTATAAACTTCAATACGCGGGTGATCAACTTCTATAGAGCTGGGGGCAACCACACCGTGCATTAAGGCCTTTATACTGAAAGATAACGATACTTTGGGTGCGGTAATATTTATTGAATTTTCTTTTTTATAAGTAACATTATTGGCGATAATTCGTAAAGGACGAATTGAACGCACCAACTCCAGACTGACATTATCCAAATTAACCGAATAATCGGCATCATCATGGTTGAGAGCACGAATAATATAGGGTTTCAGGAAAGGTAACCGAATGGCCCCGCGATAAAGCTGCCAGATAAAAACCAGCACAACGGCTAAAAAGACGACCGTGATGAAATTTGCCGTCTTATATGCCAAATAACCTTTTGCACCGAGTTTTTTCATTATTTTTGCCCTATCAATTCCTTTCAGCTACATCTAATTTATCAGCCAAAGCTGCTGATAAAAATAAATCTATATCACCATCCAAAACCGCTTTAACATCAGAAGTTTCGGCATTGGTGCGTAAATCTTTGACCATTTTATAAGGTTGCATAACATAGGAACGTATTTGATATCCCCAACCGTTGTCACCTTGACTTTCCCTTATGGCTTCGGCTTTTTGCTCGCGTTTTTTTATTTCCAATTCATATAATCGAGCTTTGAGCATTTTCCATGCGCTATCACGATTTTTGAATTGTGAACGATCATTTTGACATTGAACAACTATGCCGGTGGGAATGTGAGTAATACGAACGGCGGAATCTGTTTTGTTAATATGTTGTCCGCCGGCTCCGGAGGCACGATAAGTATCAACCCGACAATCAGCTTCATTAATCTCAATATTGATGGTATCGTCAATAACCGGATAAACTCCGACAGAAGCAAAACTGGTATGACGCCTGGCATTGCTGTCAAAAGGTGAAATACGCACCAAACGATGAACTCCGCTCTCTGATTTGAGCCAACCGTAAGCATTGTGGCCGATTATTTTAATGGTAGCCGATTTTAATCCGGCAACATCTCCGATTGTTTCTTCAATATATTCCACTTTATACTTATGTGCTTCCGCCCAACGAGTATACATGCGAAGCAGCATTTCGGCCCAATCCTGTGCTTCGGTTCCCCCTGATCCGGAGTGAACTTCCAAAAATGCGTCCAAACCATCGGCTTCCCCACAAAGCAAAGCCTCTAATTCAGAATGTTTTACCTTAATTTGCAACTCTTGTAATTGAGTATAAATTTCATCTAAGGATTTTTCGTCATCATCTGCTTCGGCCATACCAGCAAGTTCTTGCAAATCATTAAAATTATTTTCTATTTCAATAAAATTGTTTATATCTGCAGTTAAACGATTTTTTTCACCGGTTAATTTCAACGCTTGATCGGGGTTATCCCATAACGAAGCATCGGCCGTCAGAGCTTCAAGTTCGGAAAGACGATCTTGGGCGGCATCAAAGTCAAAGAGACCTCCTCAGCAGTGTCAATGACTGCTTTATATTGGTAGAAATTTCATATATATCTGCACGCAACGGCATCTACTCCCTTGTTAGTATTCGGTTCCCAATTGAATTTCATCGGAATTACTGTTTTGATAGCTAACAGCTAAATTATTCTCGCTGTTTTCTTCGGATGAGGCATTTTCAACCTCTTCACTTACAACTCGCTGTTTGGCAGCACGCAATGCCGATTCAGGTTTTAAGGCTTCCCAGATTACCGCTTGATCGGTTGGTGATGCCGGTTTGCCGGTAACATGATTAATACGGACTAATTTGATACCACTGGGCATACGGAACGGTTCATCCGGAACACCTTTTAAGGCTTCTTGCATAAAAGTTTGAAATACCGGTAAAGCTGCGGCCGCACCGGTTTCATAACGTCCCAAAGTGCGCGGAACATCAAATCCGACATAAACTGCAACCACTAAATCAGGAGAAAATCCGACAAACCAAGCATCTTGGTTACGATTACTGGTACCGGTCTTGCCTGCTAAATGGCGTCCTAAAGAACGCAAGCGTGAGCCGGTTCCATATTGGACAACCCCCTCCATAATACTGGTCATCTGATAAGCACTCAATGGATCTACTATTTGTTCTCTTTCATCGGAAAGGTGAGGAACTGTTTGATTGTCCCATTTAGCAACTTCACATTCAGGACAACTGCGCGTATCCGAACGGTAAATGGTTCGCCCTTCCCGATCTTGGATACGTTCAATCATATAAGGAGAAACTTTTTTACCGCCATTAACTATAATACTGTAAGCTGCGGCCATATTGACCAGTTTGGTTTCCCCTGCTCCTAATGACATTGATAATAAATGCGGTAAATTGGGATTAACTCCCATTTTGGCTGCTTCGGCAGCAACCTTATCCATACCGACATCCTGAGCCAGACGAACAGTCATAAGGTTACGTGATTTTTCAATACCCTGACGAAGCGTCATTAAACCGTAGAATTTTTTGGAATAATTAACCGGTTTCCAAACCGGAAGTCCTTTACCTTGATCCAAGACAAACGGAGCATCCAAAATTAAATCATTAGGTTCATAACCATTTTCCAAAGCTGTCAGGTAAACTATCGGCTTGAAAGCCGAACCGGTTTGGCGCATGGCTTGAGTAGCTCGATTAAATTGTGATTTACGGAAATTATAACCTCCTACCATAGCCAGAATCTTACCGGTATGAGGATCCATGGCAATCAATCCGCCCTCAACATTGGGAATTTGCCGCAGAAAATAACTTTGCTCACTGACATTATGCTTTTTAGCTTCATCGACAGTAATTTTTTCAACCAAAATTACATCACCAACCTTGAGAACATCCTCAACTTTTTGCGGTTGATTGCCGACTTGTTGATCTCTGAGAGTTTTACGAGCCCAAGACAACACACTTAAGGGAATCTCGCCGGATAATCCTGCTTGGGTTTCAATCACTGCTATACTATTTTCAACCGATTTTACAACAGCTAAATGCCATTCACGATCGGCTCCGGCAGGAGTTTCTTCTTTTTGAAAATCTTCTCGCCAATTACCTTGCAAAGATATATTTTTCAACGCACCGCGCCAACCGTGACGACGATCGTAATTATTAAATTCTTGACGGACGGCCTCGGTGGCTATTTTTTGCAATCTCGGATCAAGAGTAGTTCTGATTAACAATCCGCCTTGATAAAGAGCATCTTCGCCAAATTTGCTTTTTACCTGGCGACGAATGTCTTCGCTGAAATATTGACCGTTACGCATTAAATCAGTGGCATTGTTAACAACCTCTAAAGGCATTGCTTTAGCTGCCTCACCTTCTTCCTCTTTAGCGTAACCATCCTCAACCATGCGATCAATAACCCAATTACGACGAGCAATTGCTGCGTCATAGTTATTGACGGGGTGATAATTATTAGGTCCTTTGGGAAGAGCCGCTAGATAAGCAACCTCATGTAATTTAAGTTCATCAAGAGCCTTACCGAAATAGTTGAGCGCGGCGGCGGCAACACCATAGGAACGGTTACCCAAATAAATCTCATTGAGATAAAGTTCCAAAATATGTTCTTTAGTGAAAGTCTGCTCAATGCGAAAAGCTAACAAAGCTTCTTTAATTTTACGTTTATAAGATAATTCCGAAGACAACAAAAAATTTTTAGCAACCTGTTGGGTAATAGTGGAAGCACCGTTTGGGCGCTTATTAGACCCGAAATGACGCAAGTTAGTCAGTATTGCTCGTGTAACACCCAAGAAATCAACTCCGAAATGATGATAAAAATTTTTATCTTCGGCGGAAATAAAAGCTTGCTTAACCAAGTCAGGGATTTTTTCTTCCGGAACGAAAAAGCGTTTTTCAACCGCATATTCCATTAAAACCTGACCATCTCCGGCATACAGACGAGTAGTTACCGGAGGGGCATAATCTGCCAACTGGCGATATTCAGGCAACTCCTGAGCAATTTGCCAAACCGACGTTATCAGCAAAACAAAGGCTATAACCGCAAAAAAGAAAAAAGTACTGAGAAAAGAAGACAGTGTTTTCAGCATAGTGAATCCAAATTGCAATAAATAATCTTAAAAAACTTTGCTTAAAATAGCTAAAAAAAAACGTTATGTCAAATACTAATGATTGTTATTTTCAAAATATTTATTAATTGCCCTAACAGCAGCATCGACAAGTTTTTTACGATAAGACTTTTGCTTAAGTTGTTTTTCTTCGGTCGGATTGGATAAATAACCCAATTCCATCAACACCGAGGGAACATCTGGCGCTTTCAATACGGCAAATCCGGCAAAACGATGGGTATTGCTGACTGTTTTAACAATACGAGACATTTGCCAACTCAACAAACCGGCAAATTCAGAAGAAAAGTTTAGAGTTTCACGTTGAGTCATATTTAACAAGACATCATTTATAACTTTATCATGTTCGGCAAAATTAACACCGGCAATTATATCAGCCTTATTTTCTTTTTCAGCCAAAGCTTCGGCTTCTTTATCGGAAGCGGTTTCGGACAAGGTATAGACCGACAAGCCGGTTGCTTTGCGATTGCGAGCACTGTCAGCATGGATTGAAATGAATAAATCAGAATTGTTTTTACGAGAGATTTTTACCCTATCGCGCAAAGGAATAAAAATATCGCGTGATCGAGTTAAGTAAACTTTGTAACGAGGATTTTTATCCAATTCGGCTTTAAGCTCTTTAGCCATGGCAAAGGTAATATTTTTTTCATAAGTTCCGCTGTAACCGATAGCTCCTGGATCAATACCGCCATGTCCGGCATCGATGGTGATAATACGGCGACGCAAGGCATTTTTCTTAGCAGAATCTGACGAGGGTTTGGCAACAGACTGGCTTGAGGCCGATTGTTGGTAATCTTTACTATTAAAAGCATAAGCATTACCGACATGAGCAATAAAGTCTTTTTCAGTAGCGGTTTCAACATCTATGGCAAAGCGCCAAGCAAAACCGCTTGCCGGTTTTAGTATAAAGGCTTTTTTTACCACTACCGGTTGTAACAGGTCAAAAACAATACGCACACCGGAAACACCGGCCGGACCGGTACGGACATTACTAACAAAATTGTTTTTTTGTAAACTGTTAACTGCTTTAGAAGTAACTTCAACATTTTGGGTGTCAATTACCAAACGATCAGGATTACTTAAAGTAAACACCTTATAATCGAAATTAGCATCGGCATCAAAAACCACACGGGCACCGGTGCTGTTTTGACCGATACGAAGTCCGTCGATCTGTGCGGCAAAGCTCGGAAATGCAAAAAGCAACGCGCCGAAAAGCCAAGCAATAAATATTTTTAAGCCGAATTTAGTCATTTGTGTCACCATTGTTTTATTATGTTAACACAAGACTGGTTTACAAGAAGTTAAAAAAATTAGTCACAGAAAAAGTGAAAAACAGAAAAACTTGATATAAAATAGCAAACATTCTCAAGTCGTTATAATATATTATAAGGGGTTAAAACAGGCAAAAAATAAATAAAAACAACCTGCGGTATCTCCCGATATCATATTTCTAACTCGTTTTTTAAATAGTTTATAATATTTTCAGAACTATTGAGAGTATCCGGAAATATCTCTTTCACAGCCAAATCTCTCGCCTCTTTCAAAAAATCATTTTTTTTGATAACTATTTCATCAAGGTAGGCTTTCAGAGTTTCTTGATTAAAAATGCTATAATGGTTTTTATTAACTAATTGATTAAGTGCACTATGAGGTTTGCTGTTAGATGATATGCAATGCAGTAAAGGTTTACCGGTAAAGAAATATTCGACACAAAATGATCCGCAGTCTGTAATCATGGCATCAGAGCTTTTGAATATGTCAAAATAATTTCCTTCATTGCAGACCATTCCTATTTTTTCCCATTCCGCAAAATACTCATTCAGTTCATCTTCAGTCATATAATGGGTTTGAATAAAGTGTCTGCGTAATTGCGGATGAGGTTTAAATACCCAATTGATCTCGGGGTGTGATTTTGCATATTCGAGCATAAATTTACCGCTCCAATCAAAAGTAGCAAAGTTAAGTGATGTCTTTCCTACCGAAAAATGCGGAGCATAAATTACAAAGTGCTTATTTTCAACCGGGGCAAGTTGATTATTTTTATTAAACACATCTAATTTAGGATGCCCGGTAACATAAAGAGATTCATGGTTATACTTCATCCAATCTGCATATTCTTTCTTCATGCACTCGTGTGCCAAAAAATATTTCCATAATGTATAAAAAAATTCCTTATTACGTTTTGAACCGATAAAAGTTGATGCTATGGAATAACTGCAATAACAACACAAAGCAAATTTCGAAACTATTACGGGGAGATGTATATCGGCAATTTCCCAAGGTTGTTGATAAAAAACTATATCAGGATTAAAAGCCTGCAAATCAACATATTTACCATCAACATAGCCTTTGACGACATTGATGTTTTTTGATTTAAAAAACTCATAATTGTCATCAACACTACATGCCTGATTATCCGAATATTTATACTTAGATTTAATACAACTTGCAACTATTATCGGGTTAAAATTCTTATCTTTCAGCATTGCTTCATACAGCTGTTGATAACCCCATTTTTGCTTTTCACTAACTAAAAAGATAACGTTTAACTGACGATGTTTTACTTCCTTT
>CAMOLN010000031.1 GCA_946618745.1 uncultured Alphaproteobacteria bacterium
TTTTGCTTGATTATGAGTTCTATTTCGAACCACTTGGCGGTTATCTGATCATTCAATATATAGCCGTGGCTGTTCTTAAGATCATAGACGCATTCATCGAATGTAGCTGGCCAGAACAGGCGATGGTCACTCTTGTGTGGTCCATTGGCGTGACTACAGCTCTTATGCTAATTGCCTGGAAATTTGATTGAGCCCGCTTCGGCGGGCTCTTTTTTTTTAATCTTTAATATATTGTTTAGCTATCTCGTAATCTTCCGGAGTATTGATATCGGCAGGAACTCTTTTATCAAGGCGAATATCATCAACCAACATTGCTCTAATTTCCATACCGTTTTCCAAAGCACGCAACTGCTCCAAAGATTCTCTAGCTTCCAAAACCCCGACCGGTAATGAAACCATTTTCTTTAATGATGCCGCTTTGAATACATAAATACCGATATGTTGATACAAATCCTGATTGGGACATTTCTCCGGATTACGTGTAAAAGGTGCCGTAGCGCGGGTAAAATACAGACAGCGAGCTTCTTTTTCGCCTTCTCTCAATCCCATAACTGCTTTTACCACTGCCGGATTGGTTTTATCTGCCTCGTTTTTAATCACAAAAGCCGCCGTGGCAATATCACAACCGGTGCGCTCAACCATCTCAATCAACGGCAGATTAACCTGCGGATTAACATTGATATTGTCGCCCTGAAAATCAACTACGATATCATATTTGTCGCCATTAGGATCCAATACTTTCAAAGCTGCTGCAATACGATCGGTGCCGGATGGAAGTTTGGGATCGGTCAAAATCGCTTTAGCCCCGAATTTAGCACATTCGTCAACAATTTCCTGATCACCGGCGGCAATCGCAATATCACATTCCGGTAAATATTTTTTGACATTTTCATAAACGCGTTGCACCGCTGTTTTACCGTTAATATCCAACAAAGGTTTGTTAGGCAGTCTGGTCGAAGCCAAACGCACCGGCATTAAAGTAATAACTCTAGACATTTTCATTTCCTTTCTTAATCGTATTATTTTCCAACCAATTTTTTAATTCAACCACATCATGAACTTCTGGCACATCTGCCAATTCCGGCGGCAAAGCTGAAGTAAATTCACAACGCATTCTAACCGGTTGAACACCAGCTTTGATAGCCGCTTCAATATTATAAATTCGATCATCAACCAAAATTGTCTCTTCCGCTTTCAACCCGTATTTATCCAAACAATATTTCAACATATCTTCTTTGGCGGAATCATGCATAAAAGCACCGTGTTGCACACATTCAATCGTCAAAAAGTCGCTGACTTCGGCAAGCAACTTATCGAGTAATTTTTTCTTGGTGGCTACATCAAAAGTCGCTGACATGGTAAACTGACGATAACCTTTTTCATGCAACTCTTTTAATACCTCAACCACGTGCGGATAAAGCGGACGAGCCGAAAAAAACTCCCAACTTGTGCAAAAATCTTTGTCCATTTCCACCCCCATCTCCGGATGAGTTTTAAGCTCCAAAGCTCCGTATTTAGGCACAATCGGCAACACTTTGGGTAAATCTTGCCATTGGATATTGCCGAACAGTGGTTTATATTTGGGATGATTGGTCAAAAAATTAAAATAAGCACGATTGAGATCAGCCAAAACCCCGTCCACATCCCAAAATATATTTCTAATCACTTTCTTCTCCATATTTTTACTCCTATCGACATTGCCAACCTTTGGCAGCCAAATTCACCTTATCAAAATAAGTTGTGCGACCTTTAACCGGCTCGGCAATTTCCCCACACACAATATTTTTGCCGGAACTTATCACTTCGGCAATTTCCCACACCTTATTTTGCAAGCGATAACGCGCCATATCGGCAAAAAGACGTGCCTCCATATATTCACCGAATGAGGAATAACGAACATTCAAACGACCTGACAACCTTGTTTGCAAATCAGCAAACATCTGCTTATGCTCCGGTAAAATTAAGCCTTCTCCATGTAACAACTTACTAAAATCATCTAACACCAGCGGATTTTTCCATCCCCCTCCAAAAAGAATAATTTGCTTTGGTAAAGTTATATTATCAGGTATTTGAGCTAAAGTATAAGCGGCAATATAAGCCGCCGAATATTCAAATGTGCGCAAAGCATCACTAAAAGCAATATTTTGCTTTTCAACAAAATCAAAAATTTCCTGTTTGTGATAATAAGCCGGATCACCGGATTTTGGCAAAGGACTTTGATAAAACCCCTCCCCTTCGTCAAATATTTTTTGCAAAAGCTTCTGTTTTATCTGGCCTTGACTTCCCAATTTACCGCCTTCATCAAAAGGTTGATCGGTATTAAGACGCACAAAGCTGTCGATATATTCGTTAAACGGACCGGAATCCGAACCGATAAGTGCTACCTTATTATGCACCAAAGCAAAATTGGAAGTATTACCGCCGTTGTAATAAATTCCGTCTCCCTCACTCAAGGCTATATGAGCATTATGCGGAGGAACTAACGGAGCTCCCTCAAATCCGTTCATCAACAGTGCCGAGCGAAAATCATATACTACCCGAATTCCCGTCAAATCAGCCAACATTTGTCCCGACCCCATTTGCAGAGTATAAGGAATATCCCCGTTGCGATGCGCTTTAGACGGAGGGTTATGGTCGAGAGTTTTGCCGTGAAAACCGATAGCATCAATTCTAGTTTTATCCAGGCTGTTAACTTCGCACATTTCATTGATAGCTTCGGCAACGCCTTGGATATATTCATCGTGAATTTGATGAAACAACGGCAATGACTCTATTTCCAAATAAGTTTTATTATATACTTGCCGGCGCAATTCCTCGATTTTGTTTTGCATTGCGGCACTGTAAGGTTTAGAAAACGTGCAAATATCGGTCATCTTATCACCATCAAACTCTGTTAAAACAAAGTCAAGCGCATCCATAGAATTGCCGGTCATATTACCGATAATGCGATATTTATCCATAGCTTAAAAACCCATAAACAAGTTATAATAATGATTAATCAAATACAAACAAATGGCGGCATAACCTCCGGCAAACACATCATCAAGCATAACCCCTAAAGCATCACGCAACTTTTTATCTGCCCAACCGGCCGGAAAAGGCTTGGTAATATCAAACAATCTGAACAAAGCAAATCCTATCGTTAAAACCAATATTACATGGCTATTGCCTTGCATCATTGCCGCCACGGGCAAAAAGCTCAAACTTTGTCCGCATACCTCATCTATCACAATCAACGAGGGATCATGTTTGGTATATTTCAAAACTTCGATTGAAACCACCCAACCGACAATAAAAGCTGCTGCAGCTAAAACCGCCACCCCTTTAGCCCCGTAATTATAAGCACTCCACCAAACAAAAGGCAAAGTTACCAATGAACCGAAAGTCCCTGAGGCAAACGGAAAATATCCCGCCCCGAAAAAGCTCGCCAAAGCAAATGCAATTTTTTTATACATAACTACCTGTCCTGAAATTTTTATTTGCTTGAAAGCATAAAACAATCACAAAGTTTTGCAACTGCTTTAGGCAACTTTTGCGCAAATAATACTGAATATATTGTAGTCTTTAACCGATTTTATTTGCTTCTGCCCAATTGCACAAAAATACTTGCATTTTACAATCTTTTATTTTACTATAGTTTCCGCAACGGCGTGTTGTCGTTGCGGAGTGTAGCAACTCCTCACAATGAATATCTCTCCGAGAGGGGAGCCGACCTAATATATTGAATAAGTCGGACTGTTCATTGTGACAGTTGCTAACTCCCCACCTTGATGAGTTTTCTCAAGGTGGTTGTTTTTTATTCAATAGGAGAGTATAAGCATGAAAACAACAACCTCGGATTATTCTCGCAATAAAAAATCTCGTGGTCGGCAACCCAATGGTGAGCCTAATCCGGTTGATATTCACATCGGCAATCGTCTAAAATTGCGCCGCCAATTTTTACGAATTTCGCAACAACAAATGGGGAAAATGTTGGGACTGACCTTTCAACAGGTGCAAAAATATGAGAAAGGACAAAATCGCATATCAGGCAGCCGATTGTGGGATTTTGCTTGTGTTTTAGGAGTTGATGTCAATTTTTTTTATACCGATATGGATAGAGAAATTATTTCACAAAGTCCGCGTTGCCTTAACCATGTTGTTACTCAAAATTCTGCAACTATCCCCTATGATCCTATGCAGTCAGAACGAGCCCTCAAGATAACTAAAGCTTTTTTACAAATTAAAAATCGTTCAATTGCCGATAGTCTTTATAACTTAATAATCAACCTAAACACCAGTCAATATCTTTTAGCTAAAGAAAAACCATAATTAACTTCCATGCTAAAAAAACGGGCAAGTTACCTCGCCCGTTATAACCAAAGCGGAAAATTATTATTTCTCTATCTGTTCCAATACCCATTTCTTTAAGGTAACATTATCCGCTTTGCCGGTGGCAAACAACGGAATTTCCTCCTTAAACATAAACTGAGTGGGAATATACAACTCCGACAAGCCTTTGGCTTGAACCGCAGCCGCAAATTTTTCTTTGGTAACTTCTTTAGAATTGGAAACAAATATTATTTGCTCACCCTTAGACGGATGCGGAACGGCAACAACCCCGCAATGAAATTCTTCATCACGCCAAGTCTCACGAGCAACATTTTCCACAGCTAACAGCGATACCATCTCTCCGCCGATTTTGGCGAAACGTTTAACGCGGTCGATGATTTTAACAAATCCTAACTCATCAATCTCAACCACATCTCCGGTATGATACCATCCGTCTTTGACCGGAACCAAAACACCGGGATTATCGGCAAACATATAGCCTTTCATAACATTCGGCCCTTTAACGACAAACTCGCCGCCTTTGGTAATGCCGGGAACTTTTTCAATTTTGCATTCCATAGCCGGAGCTAAACGCCCGATAGTTCCGTATTTATTAAATAATAAAGTATTAACGCATACAATCGGCGAGCATTCGGTTGTTCCATATCCTTCCAATAAACGAACTCCCAAATTTTCCGCCAACATTTTGCGCGTATCCTCTTTCACCGCTTCCGCTCCGGCATAACAATAGCGAATATGACGAAAATCATAAGGATGCGAAATTTTAGCATAAGCCTTAAAGAATGTATCGGTTGCCACCATAATACTGGCTCGAACTTCATACAACAATTCGGTTATGGTGCGATACAACAAAGGTGACGGAAACTCAAAAACTTTAGCTCCGCTCAATAACGGAAAGATAGTTCCGACCGTAAGACCGAATGAATGAAACATCGGCAAGGAGTTAAACATCAAATCTTTAATCGTTGTATGTAAAAAGCAACAAGTTTGTGCCACATTGGCAATAACATTTTGGTGTGATAACAAAACCGCTTTCGGCATACCTTCGGATCCGGATGTAAACAAAATATATGCAGTATCCGAACTGTTTTGCTTGGCCGGAACTTTTTTGGTCTTGTAATACCACAGGCCGCGCAACTTATCTTTCAAGCTGATATCTTTGGCAATATCTTCCAAATAATGAATCTTAACTTTAGCCTCCTGCAATTTGGCCATAACCCCTTCCATCTTTGCTTTCTCTACAAAAGCTTTAGAGGAAATAACATTTTTAACCAATGCGGTTTTGCACATTGAAACAACCACACCCTCACCTTGGGTAAAATTGAGCATTACCGGAACTCTGGCATAAGCCGAAAGTCCGAATAATGACACAACATTGGCAATAGTGTTGGGAAGTATTATACCAACATGCTCTTTATTTTTGGTAAACTCCTTAAATTTATGCCCCAAAACATAGCTTTTAAGCAATATATCCATATAGCTCTGCGGTTGACGGTTAATATCTTCAATTATCTTGCGACGACTGAAAAGACCGGTTTTACCGTAAATACGCGAGGTGCGCAACAAAGCCTTAAATAAAGTCAAATTACTTTTATACAATGATGAAAAGCGCATATTATTCATCATACGATAGGTTAAGTCCTTTAAATAGTCGCGGTTTTTGCGCAATTCAGCGTTAATTTTAATGCTCTCTGGTTTACCCACTTTTACAAAAATCTTAGGTAAAGGACGATGCGGAACATTACCTTCGGTCTCGGAAAATACACTGTATTGCGCTCCGTTTATCCAAATCGGGATAAGCGGAGAATCTGTTTTATCGGCAATAATCGCAGGAATTTCGTAAATCTTCATAATATCGCCGGAATCACTCATCATTCCTTCGGGAAACATCACAAAATATTGTCCGTCGTGTAAACCTTCCATAACCTTTTTGGCATCGGCAGCATCAATATAATTATATTCCATCTTGCGAGCGAAAGTCATAAAAAAGCGCAACCACTTATTGCGATATAATTTGGCATGTAACAAAAATATCGGATTTTTAGGTAAAAATGCAAACAAAATTACCGGATCCAGCCAGGAAATATGATTGGAAATAAAGATACCGCGTTTGGGTAATTTATCTTCATCAACCTGAAACTCAACCCGCACCTTAAATATAGTAAACAATCCGCGCAAAACTAAACGAACAAAATTCTGCATAATAAACTCCTCATATAAATTAGTTCGCCTAATAGGCTACGTTATAACTATTAATATATCATTTAACTTTTTTAATGCTTGTTAATTTATTGATTTTTATTGTTTTATTCTGATAAAATCATAATAGCATTATTTTTTATTGCTTTTTTGAAATACTGATATTAAAGTCGGAGTAAATCGGAGATAAAAAAGATGGAAATTAAGTGTCCTAAATGTCAAAGTAACGCCAAGAAAAACGGTTTTGTTTTCGGATTACAACGTTACAAATGTAAAGAATGCGGTTATCAATTTACCAAAGAACAACCTCACGGAAAAGAGCGTAAAGATAAAGGTGCTGCCATAGCTTTATGCAGTTTGGGCGTATCGCAAAATCAGGCCGCTAAAATACTGGGAGTAACTCCTACCAGTATTGCCCGTTGGATTGATAATATTCCGCGTGAATTATCGTTTGAACTCACCCCAAAAGCAAATGTGCAAAAAATTGAAGAGACTAATTTGCGCACCTATATTCGTCAGCTTTATATCGAAAACAAAGAAAATTTTTTGATGGTAAAAAATGATTATGCTTCCGGTTATGAAGTCAATATTTTAATCAAAAACCGTGCTCCTTCTGCGGAGCAAAATCACAAGTTAACGGTGTGCGCTTTCGGCGATTCCATTCTGCAGGGTGTGGTGCATGATGCGCAAAATAACAAATATCAACTGTTGAAAGAAAATTTTATTGCCATATCGGGAAAAAAATTAAATGTAGCCTGGAAAAATTATGCCAAACATGGGGCATTAATCAGCGACGGCGAAAAAGAATTGTTAAAACATCTCAATAGTGTCAATGAAAGTGATTATATCTTTTTTTCCTTCGGCGGCAATGATTGTAACTTTAATTGGGATGCCATAGCCCAAAATCCTAACGCTCATCATCTTCCCTTCACTCCTCTGGATGTTTTTCATCAAAAATATGTTAGCCTGATTCGACGGGTTCAAGACAAGGGTAAAACACCGATTTTGTTTTCTCTTCCCCCCGTTCATCCGCAAATGTTTTTCGATACCAACTGTCGTTATCGCAACTCGGCAAATATACTTAAATTCATGCGCGGAGATATTAACACCATCTATCAATGGCATAGTATGTATAATATGGAAATTTTTAAGATAGCCAATGAAACCAGCGTGCCGATTATTGATATCACCACTTTCTTCTTAAATCGGGTTGATTACAAAGATTTTTTGTGTGATGACGGAGTGCACCCCAATGCTAAAGGGCATTTATTGATAGCTTCGGCGGTAAAAGATTTTTATGAAAAATATTATTTATAAAAAAGAGCCCGCTTTATTTGCGAGCTTCTTTTCTTTCTTTTCTTTTTTGCCGGGCACTTCTTTGCGATTGCCCACAGGACCTACGCGAGTCTGATATTACCGAAGGATATCCCGCCTGAACAGCAGCTCCCCCGGTTGAGTCTGATACACTTGTATCGCCATCATCAGGAACAAAATGTTCCACATACTCAGGTATACCCAAAAATGCCCCAATACAATATTTTACTCT
>CAMOLN010000032.1 GCA_946618745.1 uncultured Alphaproteobacteria bacterium
AATACCTCAAGTAAAGTTGGATTGTTACTGACCTGACCGTTGGTAAAATCCAAAATCACAAGAGGTATCAAAATGAATCTTAAGTACAGAAAGGCAAAAAATCAAGTAATTATCAACAATCCTGTGAGTGTTCTTTCCCAGGAGGCGCTTGGCAGAAGAATTGCGGCAGTTGAAGCCGGCCTGAAATCAGGTTCATTAATTACAGCTGATTTTGCTATGAAACAAGGAAAACCTTTATTTGCCGTCCCCGGAACTCCCGATGTATCAAAATCATCAGGCTCAAACCTTCTTATCAAAAAAGGTGCTCATTTAGCTGATTGTGCACAAGATATATTTCCTTTTCTGAAAGCTATATTTCCCGGCGATTTTCCCAAAAAAGTTAAACCGCAACAAAAAGTTCTTGTTTTTGCAAATAATGATGTTAATTATAGCTCAAACGACAAAACCGATTCGTCTTTGGTTGATTTATTAACCGTCGATGGTGTTGATATTGACGAACTTATAAGGCTGACCGGCAAATCAGCCGCTGCTTTATCGGCCGAAATATCCGAACTGGAAATCAGCGGAATCATCCGAAGATTAAGCGGCAATCGCATAGCATTGATAAAATAAATTAGGTTGAAATACCATGAAACTAGTTATTGTAGAATCTCCGGCAAAAGCCAAAACAATCAATAAATATCTTGGTAAAGACTATCAGGTACTGGCCAGTTTCGGGCATATCCGCGACCTTCCCAGTAAAGATGGTTCGGTTAATCCTGACGACGATTTTGCTATGACTTGGGAACTCAGCGCCGGCGGCAAAAAACGCTTGGCCGATATTATCAAAGCCCTTAAAGATGCTGACACCCTTATCTTAGCCTCCGACCCTGATAGAGAAGGAGAAGCTATCGCTTGGCATATATTAGAAGAATTAAAAGCCAAAAAAGCTCTCAAAGGCAAAAAAATCGAGCGAGTGGTTTTTCACGAAATTACCAAATCAGCTATAACCGAAGCAATTAAAAATCCTCGTGAAATTGATGATAATCTGGTATCTGCTTATATGGGGCGACGTGCTCTTGATTATTTGGTCGGTTTTACTTTATCTCCGGTTTTGTGGCGCAAACTCCCAGGTTCTAAATCTGCCGGTCGTGTTCAATCGGTTGCTTTGCGTTTGATTTGCGATCGTGAAACTGAAATTGAGAAATTTAAAGCCGAAGAATATTGGACGATTGATGCCGAATTATTTACTTCTGCTAAAGCTCTTATCAAATCACATTTAATCGAATTAGACGGCAAGAAGTTAGAAAAATTTGACCTTAATAATGAAACTAAAGCTTTGGAAGCTAAAGCTAAAATTGAAGCTCAGGATTTTGCGGTTGCCGAGGTTGAATGCAAAAAAGCCAATCGTTATCCGGCTCCACCTTTTACCACCTCAACTCTGCAACAGGAAGCCGCACGTAAATTGCGTTATTCGGCTAAACGCACCATGCAGATTGCTCAAAAATTGTATGAAGACGGTCTTATTACTTATATGCGTACTGATGCGGTCAATCTTTCGGCCGAGGCAATTAAGGCTTGCCGTGATGCAATTGTCAAATATTTTGGTGAAGCATACCTGCCCAAAACCGCTAAAGAATATAAAACCAAATCCAAAAACGCTCAAGAAGCTCACGAGGCGATTCGTCCATCTGATGTCCTCAACACTCCTAAGAAAATGGAAACCAAACTATCTTCTGAGGAGCATAAACTTTATGAACTTATTTGGAAGCGCACTGTTGCCTGTCAAATGAATCCTGCGGTTATGGATCGCGTAGTTATTGATGCACGTTCGACAGATAAACAAATTTTGCTTCGCGCCACCGGTCAGGTAATTTCCTTTGACGGCTTTTTGAAGTTATATCAAGAATCCCAAGATGATGCTGACGAAGATGATGATAACCGCATTTTACCCAATGTTGAAAAAGGCGAAAAATTAACCAAAGGTGAAATTATTCCCGAACAACATTTTACCACTCCGCCTCCTCGCTTTACCGAAGCCAGTTTGGTTAAAAAGCTTGAAGAATTAGGCATCGGACGCCCTTCAACTTATGCTACGATTATCGCCGTCCTGCAGGAACGTAAATATGTAAGGGTTGAAAAACTGCGTTTTATTCCCGAAGATCGCGGACGTATTGTCACCGTATTTTTGGAAAACTTTTTTAAAAAATATGTGGAATATGATTTTACCGCCCAGATGGAAGAATTTTTAGATGATGTTTCTTCCGGACAGATGGAATGGAAAAAACTTTTGCAAGGTTTCTGGAACAAATTCATTAAAAATGTTGAAGATGTTCGCCCGTTACAAATATCTGAAGTTATCAATAAAATTGATGAGGTATTGGGGCACCACCTTTTTCCGCCTCGTGCCGATGGCTCTGATCCCAGAATTTGTCCTGAATGCGGTAAAGGTCGCTTGAGCATAAAATTAGGCAAATTCGGTGCTTTTATCGGCTGTTCTAATTATCCTGAATGTAAATATACTCATCCTTTAGTTGATACCTCCGATGAAGAAAATAATGATACTCCGAAAATCAAAGAAGCTGCCGATAAAGTTTTAGGTGAAAGCAACGGACAAAATATTTATCTGAAAAAAGGTCCTTACGGTTATTATGTTCAATTAGGCGAAGATGCCACTGCTACTACCGAAAAACCCAAGCGTTCCTCGTTACCTAAAGGAATTGATGCCGAAGAAATAACCTTTGAGCAAGCACAAAGACTGCTTAGTCTGCCGCTTGATTTAGGCGATGAAATTATATTAAACAGTGGCAAATTCGGTCCTTACATCAAACAAGGCAATAAATCTGTATCTTTGCGTGGTAATGACAATATTTTTAACATCACCAAAGATCGCGCTGTTGAACTGTTAGGCTCGGCCAAAGAAAAACCTCAAGGCAAAGTTTTGGGAACTCATCCCAAAAACAAACAATCGATTCAACTTTTGATGGGCAGATACGGTCCTTATATCAAATGTGGTCGCACCAATTATGCCATTCCCAAAACTATGTCTGGACACGAACTGAAGCTGGAAGAGGCAATTAAAATTATTGATAGTAAAAAAGCATAACTTGAGTTATGCTTTTTTACTTTTTTGCTTTTCTTTACGTAAATTTTCAAAATATTCCACCCGTTTTTTAATTTCGCGCTCAAAACCTCTTTCAACAGGATAATATAATTTGACTCTGCTCATCTCTTCCGGAAAATAATTAGCTCCGGAAAAACCGTCTTCACATTCAGGATCATATTCATAACCATCACTATACCCCAATTGTTTCATTAATTTGGTTGGAGCATTTAATATATTTTTCGGAGGCATCAATGATCCGGTCTTTTTAGCCAGGTCAAATGCTGCGTGAGCGGCTTTATAAACTCCGATTGATTTTGGTGCTGTTGCCAAATAAGCGGTTAATTGCATAATAGCCAAATCTCCCTCCGGTGATCCTAGTCTTTCATAAGTTTCCCAACAAGCAATTGCTTGAACCACCGCACCCGGCTCGGCTAATGATACATCTTCTATGGCAAATCTGGTTAATCGCCGCAAAATATATTTGGGGTCTTCCCCGGAAGATAACATTCTTGCAACCCAATATAAAGCAGCATCTGGATCAGATCCGCGCAATGACTTATGCACTGCAGAAATCAAATTATAATGCCCGTCACGACCTTTATCATAAACCGGAGAACGAGAACGAATGATTTTAACAATACCGTCTTTGTCAAAAATTTCCCCTTCCTGGGCATAGTTCCACACACTTTCAGCCATGTTAAGAATATAACGACCATCACCGTCGGCGGTTTCTTTCATAAACTCTCGCGCCTCGCTATCAACCGGCAATTTACGGCCAGTCAATTTTTCGGCACGTTGTAATAAAATTTCAAAATCATCAGGAGTAAGCCGATTTAATACCATTACCTGACAGCGTGACAATAGCGCTGAATTGAGCTCAAATGAAGGATTCTCTGTCGTCGCCCCGACTAAAATAATTGTGCCGTCTTCAACATAAGGCAAAAATCCGTCTTGTTGAGATTTATTAAACCGATGAATTTCATCAACAAACAACAAAGTGCCTTTGCCCTGATTAGCACGGCGTTCTTTGGCATATTGAAAAACTCTTTTCAAATCAGCCACCCCGGAAAAAACTGCCGATATTTGTTCAAAATATAACTTACTATTCTCGGCAACCAACCGGGCAATAGTAGTTTTTCCGCATCCCGGCGGGCCCCATAATATAAAAGAATTAACCTTGCCGGAATTTAGCATTCTCCCCAAAGGAGCATCTTTTCCGATAATATGGTCTTGCCCGACCACATCATCCAAACTTTTGGGGCGCAACATATCTGCCAAAGGACGTTTCACTTGCGAAAAAAATAATGTGTCCTCATTATTTACGGATTTATCACTATCTTTTTTTATCATTCCGACACCCCGACGAATTCCGGTGTTATCAAATCATTTTCCGTTTTCTGCAAAACTTTTTGCAACGGCAAAGTATAATTAGCCGGATAAACTGACAATTTAGCAAATTTTTCATCTTCGGCAAAAAATATATTATCTGCTATAATGGGACGATTATAAAAATCCCTGGCCAATACAATTTGATAATTTTTATTATTAATTTGAAACAAATTACACAATTTAAAATCTTTTGCCAGTTTATGAAAATAAGCAGCCTCGTTACCTGTTTTTCCGGTCATTGCCAAACCGGTAGAAAAAGATGCCAATTTATCCATCTGCTGGCTCAAATGACGATTATCCGGCGCTTTTATAATTTTATATTTTGTATTATTAATCATCTTTTCCAGTTCTTCACGACTGTATGTATTAGCAACCAAGCTCAAACTGTTACATAACAACAATACTGAAATATTTTTATTTTTGCCGTTCTCCAATATTCTCATCAAATTATTCAAACGCAAATTGTGACCTACATCATCCAATACTAACACCAAAGGCTTATCATCAAATGGCATACTTTTATCCATAACATACTGCAAAATCTCATCAATAAACATCCTGTTTACAATTTTCGAATTAGGAGTATTAGCTAAAGAATAAATTGTCATTGGCCGCCATTCAGCTTCATTTTTATCATAAAAACCACGCACAACCGCAAAATCAATATCATTTCCGTTGGTTCTTTCACGAATTGTATCATCTTTAAATATTTCAAAAGATTTAACCGCTTGTGACCATATTATAGCCCTTTGTTGTGCTGACATTTGCAAAACCCGATTAAATCCATCAATAACTCTCGGACCATAAGCAAAAACTCTGCTCTCATCAAATAATGAACTTGTCCATTGATGCCAATCATCCCCTTCTTTTCTTAAAGAACTGCCATAACTAAACTCTATCCAATCGGTTATCATTGCAAAACATAAATTTTTACCTTGCCATTGTTCAGGAACACCTCCCCAACTACCTATCGGCACATAAGCATCGAACGTTAATTCGTCACTTGCCAATAACTCCACTGCATTTTTTACCAAATCTTTAGGCATATGAATATAATAACTAAGCAAAACTTTTTTATCTTCTTTAGTCAATTGGCCTTCATCTTTTAACTTTTCCAAAAAATAATCATTAGCCTCGGCCTGAGTAATTTTTGCAACCCAATACCCTAAAATTGTCACCACCCATTCATAAACCGCCAAATTCCAATAACTTTCTTGTTCTTTTGTGTGTATGTCAACCAAATAAGTAGCAATTCTTCTGATATATTCGTCTCTTGCTTCATAATTGTCTGGCAAAAACATCGCATCTAAAGGATTCCAACGCGGATAAAATAAATTGTTGTTCGGATCATCTTTTATATCCCAATTAAAATAAACAGCATCTCCTATTTTGGAACGATATCCTGCCGTATATTGCGGTAACTTTCCCGTCATATCAACCGCTATAATACTTGCTTCATCAGTTTGCAAAACCGACGGTATCGACACACTTGAGGTTTTACCTGACCCCATTTCCCCCACACATAAAATCGAATCACTAATTTTAGCAGACAGTATAGACCCGTCAAATCTGCCCAACGCCAAACCTGTATTACGTATCAATCCCATTTTTTTAACATCTTTAATTTTGGCAAATCGAAAATTCAAAACATACCATAAACGCACTGCATATTCTTGTCGAGCCAACAATACGATAACCGCTGCTAACAATCCGGTAATCGCTACAAAAGGAATAAATACTATTTTATTCGGATTTATATGTCGCAAACTTTTTATAAAAATACCCCACCAACTATCATATACCGAAAATATATAAAAAGGATTATACAAATACTCCAACCAATCAAATCCGAATTTAAATTTTACGTTTTGTGATTTTATCAAAAAATTTAATATTCCAAAACAAATCCCTGACAATAACCAAAACAACAACCACACAACAATCACCGTTATTATAACCTGTAACAATGATCTAAACTTGTTATTCGAGATTAATTTGTCACTTTTTTGTAGCTCACCCATCAATTACCGCCCTTTATCATAACCACGACTTGATTGAGTAATTTCACTGGAAAATCTGGCTTCTTTCGGCTTTATCGGTGTTTCATTACTTTGTTTGGATTTTTCTATCTCTTTTTGTCGCTTACGATCAGCTAACTCCTTTTGTTTGCGTTCCTCAATAACCTTTCGTAATTCATCATTATGAGATTTTGCCTGAATTTCTTGTTGATTTTTTACATCGGCCAAAGCAGCCTCGTCTTTTACTTCCGGCTTATGACCATGTCCGAAAATTTTTTTTCCGGCATTTAATAATTGCTCTATACTGATACCTTTATCTTTTGTTGCATCCCAAACTCCGAAAGCTTTACCGTCATCTAAAAACAGTTGGCTCATATCAATGCCTTGCCACGTTTTCTTTTTCTTTTTAGGAGCCAAAATTTTAGCCAATTCATCTCTACCGGGAACTCTCCCCAATGCCTGGGCAATTTGTTGCGGCGTAATTATACATTCACTTAAATCTAATTCAGCAATATTTACTCCGGTAAAATCTACTCCGGTAAAATCAACCCCTCGCAAATCTACCCCTCGCAAATCAATTTGTGCAAGATTCAACATTGTTAAATTAATTTTTCGCAAATTAAGCTTATGAGGATAATATTTAGCGATATATTCAATCAAATTTTGCAATTCTTCCAAACTGATACTATCAATATCAATATCCAATAATATAGCATCTTCCAGATCGGCATCAACTAATTTTACCCCTTTCATTTTTGCTCCGGTAAAATTAGTATGATGCAACACCGCACCAGACAAAACAGCCCCGCTCAAATCAGCACCGGACAAATTTGCCCCCGTTAGATTCGCACCGGTAAAATCAACATTACGTAAATCAGCTTTTGAAAAATCAACATTAGTTAAGTTAGAAACTGAAAAATTAGCATCATGCAAATCCTCGCCTGAAAATTTGCCATTCTCCAAATTTTTTCCGATAAAACCTATGTCATTGCTTTTATTGAATACAAAATCGTTTTTCAAATCTTTGGCCGCTGCCGTCCAACTGACAATTTCTTTATCACTAGCGTTTTTGTTATCATACTCTTCCTGACTTTGCTGTATTTTTTTCCACAGCTTATCAAGTTTATCATTATCTGCCATCAAACTGTCCCTCACTTTGAGTTCTGCATAATGACACGATTATAAAACAATTTTTATTTTTTGACAATATATTTTATCTGGTCAGACAATCATAACCTGCAGCAATGATTTCATTGCACAAATCGACCACTTTCTCGGGCTCCGGTTTCAACACCATTCTGTGATATGTAACTCCGTTAACCACTGCATCCTCAAAATAAATATTATATTTTGACAAAGATTTAACAGCTGATAAAAGTGCCTTTTTGTCATCATCAGCATTTTCTACATCAGTATATGACCCCAACTGAATAATAGTCTTGCCTTCGGAATCAACTCTTGCCGTCTCAACTTTTCTAACCGGTTCTGCCCTTTCTAT
>CAMOLN010000033.1 GCA_946618745.1 uncultured Alphaproteobacteria bacterium
ATATGCCCCTAATGCTGTTCCGGCTTTCATCCAAAATTTTATTCCCATATTATCACAAATTTTTTTCAATTCTTTCATCATATACAATTCTAAAAGCTGTATCTTGCGCAAATTACCTGTTGCTTTAGGCGCCAAACGAATATCAACAAATTTATTAAAATAACACCTCAACACCTCAGGATTGATTTTTTGCTTAAATTTAATTTTGATACCTAATATTTTTACAACTTTTCTGAATCCATCACCGGTTATTGAAAAAATTCTTTTTCTTATTTTTTCTAAAAAATCTTGTTCCATCGAAATTGCCCCCTTACAGCTCATGTCCAACAATTAACTTCGAAAATATAATAAAAACAAAACACCTGCAATAAATATAACAAGATTATGCAAAACATATATTCAAACCCATAAAAATGTGAACAGATTTGCCATTTATGTTGAATTTTTAGCTTTCATACAATAACTTTATTGTAAACAATTTGAGGTAAAAAAATATGAATAATCCAGAATTAAAAATCGAACAACAAAAAGAAAACGATAAACTTTTATGCAAATTAACCGGTTGGCTTGACCCTAATACATCACAAGATTTGCTTTACCAGGTCGATTTGAAAGATGTAAAGCATCTCGTCGTAGATTTATCAAAAGTTGAGTATGTTTTTTCTTCCGGTTTACGTGTTCTGCTTATTTTCCAAAAGATGATGGATGAGATCGGAGGATCTATTAAACTGATTAACGTCCCCGAACAAATCAGATTTGTTTTTGAAGACACCGGTTTGGATAAAATGCTAGAAACAAAAGCATGATTAAATGGCTGAATAAACATTCCTTAAGTTTTAAATTAAACATTACCATTCTGACATGTGTATGCATCAGTTTCTTTGCCCTTATTTACTTTATTTCCCAAAAGGCAGAGACAATTATTCTTTCCCAAATAAATCATACGGCTCAAAAAACCGTCAGTTCTTATGCCGAAGATTTTGAACATTTGGTATCGGATACCGAACAAATTATAATAAATACCAAAAACACTCTCAGCCAAATGAACAAAAATGACATATCCGCATTGGAAGCCGTACTCAATTCAGCCATACGCACGGTCGAATATTCCGATTTGAATTTTACCGAAGCCTGGGTTTATAAATTTCCTCCCGAAGATGTTTCATCAGGAACTATTTATATAAGTAAAAATATTGCAGAAGATAATGCTCAATTTAATACTGAAAAAATAAGCAACTTTTATGAATTCTATCCATGGTTTAAAGAAGTGCCCAAAATAGAAAAAATATACTGGTCTGAACCGTATATCGATAGAAATACCCAAAACGCCGTTGTTACCTGTCTTATACCTTTTAAGTTTAAAGGTGAAACGGATTTTAACGGCCTTGCCGCTTTGACTGTTGATTTATCTTCAATTCAAAACAGCCTGAACAGCTTTTCGGCACAAGAACCGGGAATTATATTTTTGCTTTCACGTTTAGGACTTCACCTCACCCATCCTGATCCTGATGTTGCCTTAAAGATGACAATTTTTGAAGTTGCCGAAAAAATCAATCAACCGGAATTAAAAATTATTGGTGAAGATATGTTGTTATCCGGTCAAAGCGGCAATATTAAAATCCCCGATTTTTCAATATATAACGGCACCGCAATTATATATTATGCCCCGATTAAAAGTATTAATTGGGGAATATGTTTGGTTTATAGACAAGATGAACTGTTACAACCCATACGGCAGTTTCAGCTAGTTATGTTCAGCGGTTTAATTATCGGCATATTATTACTTTTATTCATAATAAATCGGATCTGCAAACATTCCACCGATCAACTTTTGAGTTTAAGTAATTTGGCCGAAAAATATGGTTGCGGTGACTTTTCCGAAAACTTTAATGATATCCCCACTTCCTCCGACATCAGCGTTCTGGCTCAAGCGCTATCCGATATGCGCACCAACATTCTTGATTATACCGAAAAAGAAAGACAAGATGCCGCCGACAAACAAAAAAGTCAAAGTGAACTTGAAATTGCCCGCAACATCCAAACCGCTTCACTTTCCCAAAATTACCCGCAACATGAGGCATTTAAAATTTCCACTAAGATAATTCCGGCTCGCGAAGTCGGCGGTGATTTTTATGACTTTTTCTTCATTGATAAAAATCATTTTGCCATAGTTATTGCCGACGTGTCCGGTAAAGGAATTCCGGCCGCTCTGTATATGATGAAGTCACAAACTTTGATTAAAAACATCAGTAAAAGTCAAACCGATTTAGCCAAAGTATTTCATCAAGTTAATAATGAATTGTGTGAAGGCAACAACACTTGTATGTTTGTTACGGTATTCATGGCAGTAATCGATTTGCTCACCGGCGAAATGCAATATGTGAATGCCGGACATCCCCCGCCGATGCTTAAAACCGATAAAGGCTACGATTTTATGACACCACACAAAAATATTATTCTCGGTATTAAGAAAGATGCCGAATTTATGATTGAAACACTCAAACTTAAACCGGATAATCATATTTTCTTATATACTGACGGCATAACTGAAGCCGAGAATGCCAAATCCAAATTTTACGGTTCCGAACGATTGAAAAAAGTTTTACAAAAAGCTTCCGATGATCCGGAAACCAACTTAAATCTAGTTCTCAAAGATATTAAAAAGTTTGTCAAAGACAACACTCAATCTGATGATATTACCATGCTCGATTTTGCTTATTTAGGTTGTTCCGAAGGATATTTAAATCTTCCGGCCGATAATAAACAACTGCACAAATTGATAGATTTCTTAAAATCGGATATGAATAAACATAACGTTCCTGAAAAGAAACAATTTAATTTAATTTCGGCAGCCGAAGAAATTTTTGCTAATATTGCCGGTTATGCCTATGAAGAAAAAGGAAATGTCAAAATTACCACCTATGTCAAAGATGAAACTTATTATGCAAGTTTTTCCGATAATGGTAAAAAATATAATCCCTTAAAAAATAAGGATCCTGACATAACTTGCGAATTAAAAGATCGTAAAATCGGCGGACTCGGAATATTTTTAGCCAAGAAGCTCTCTGATGAAATCAGTTATTCTTATAAAAAAGGTCAAAATATTTTAACCATCGGTGTTAATTTAAATCATCTGTGATAAAATATATATTTTTATTTGACTTTTTTAGCAAATACCTTTCAAATTACTAATCAGAGAGGCATGGGGTCTCTCTTCTGAACTTTAACGTTAAAGAAAGGAATTTATCTATGAATAAGACTGAATTTGTTGAGGCTGTTGCTAAAGAAGCCAAAGCCACCAAAGCTGCTGCTAACGAAGTTGTTAATGCCGCTATCGAAGTTATCACCAAAGCTTTGAAGAAAGGCAATTCTGTTCAATTGACCGGTTTTGGTACTTTTGAAGTTGTAAAACGCGCAGCCCGCAAAGGTCGCAATCCTGCTACCGGCAAAGAAATCAAAATTGCTGCTTCTAAAGCTCCTAAATTCAAAGCTGGTGCTGTTTTGAAAAAGGCTGTAAAGTAATTTAGCTTTACTTTATACAAATTAAGCCCCGTAAGCAACTGCTTACGGGGATTTCTTTTCATTTTTTATCTATCAATATGATTTGCCAATCAAGTCGATAAAAAAATAATAACTTTTTATATTTTGCCCAAGCGGCATTTCCGCCGGATTCTATATTTTGTAAGGATATTAAAGATAAATCGGTTTGCATAACCACATCTTTTTCACTCAAACCTCTTGCTAATCGCACTTGCAACAGACTTTGACCAATCTTTTTTGCGCAAATCACATTTAAAACTTTCTTTCATTTCAAACTCCCTAATGTTTGCAAAAAACAAAACCACCTTGCAAAAACAAGGTGGGGAGTTCGAAACTGCTCAGTAAAACAGTCCGATGTATTCAATATATTCCATCGGCTCCCCGAAAAGAGGAGTTTATTTAACTGAAAGAGTTTCGACACTCCGCAAGAGCCTCTCGCCCTTGCAACCTTGAATCTAACCAACTTAAAGTAAAAATGCAAGAATATTTTACATATACCAATCATAAAATCACAACTTAACCGAATTTCTAGGTATAACTTACCAACAAAACATAGTTTTACCTCGAGTTCTATTCGTAACGTAGCGCGTTTATAGGATTCAACAAAGATGCCTTATATGCCGGATAAAAACCGAAAATAAGCCCGACCATACCGGCAAACGAAAACGGTAATAAAACCGAGCCTAATGAAACCGAGGCCGGCAAAGAACTGGCTGCTCCAACCACATAAGAACCTATCAAACCGAAAAACACTCCGACCAATCCGCCAATCAGTGAAAGCACTAAAGCTTCCATCAAAAATTGCCAACGAATATCCCAAGCCTTAGCACCGATTGCCATACGAATACCGATTTCGCGTGTGCGTTCGGTTACCGATACCAACATAATATTCATAATTCCGATACCGCCGACCAACAGTGAAATTGAGGCAATTGCCCCCAGCAATATAGTCATAATCTGAGTTGAACTCTCCATCATTTCCATCATTTGCGTCAAATTCATAATGATAAAATCATCATCTTTATTCACGCCTAAATTATGCCTTTGCCGTAATAATTGCTTTATTTCGTCTTGCGAAGTATAAGTGCTTTTGGCATCAACCGCCTGCAACAAAACCATCTTAACCTGGTCAGGAAATGAAATCCCCATAACTTTTTTTTGCGCGGTAGTAATCGGAATATAAACCGCATCATCTTGGTCCTGCCCCATACCTGACTGACCTCGTGATTGTAGCACTCCGATAATCTTAAAAGGAATGCCTTTAACCCGAATATTTTTGCCCAACGGATCAACATCACCGAACAATTCATTAACCACTGTCTGACCTAAAATCGCTACTTTAGCCGCAGTTTTGACATCGCTCTCGGAGAAGAACTTACCATAAGCCAAATCCCATTCTTTAATTTGGAAAAAGCGATTATCTGTTCCGGTAACAACGGTCGCCCAGTTAGCATTACCATAGACCAATTGTGCTGTTTCATCGAGTTGTGGTGCTGCCAATTTAATCGCATCAATTTTTTCCTGTATTGCATCACCATCGGCTTTTTTCATGGTCGGTTGCGATCCGCCTCCCCCTCTGGCACCTGATGAAGTTGCCACCCCGGAACGAATAATAATCAAATTTGAACCCATGGTTTTCATTTCATTTTGAATTGAGATTTGGGCCCCGTTTCCGACCGAAAGCATCACAATTACTGCCGCCACACCGATAATAATACCGAGTGATGTTAAAATCGAACGCATTTTATTGGCTTTTATCGCCCGTATTGCAATTGCAAAAATTGTCTTTAAATCAATCATTTCTGTTGTCCGAATAAATTTCACCATCAACAATTTTAATAATTCGCTTTGCATAACGGGCAATATCTTCTTCGTGAGTTACCAAAATAATCGTTCGCCCCAATTCCTCGTTCAGTTCGGTAAACAACTTCATTATTTCAACGCTCATTTTGGTATCCAAATTTCCCGTAGGCTCATCGGCAAAAATAATCGGTGCCTCGTTGACAATCGCCCGAGCAATCGCCACCCGTTGCTGCTGTCCGCCGGAAAGTTGATTCGGCTGGTGATCCATACGTTCCGCCAAACCCACCTTTTGCAAAGCGAGTTTTGCCCTTTCCTCACGTTCTTTTGCTCCGATATTGGCATAAACCATCGGCAATTCCACATTTTCTAATGCCGAAGTGCGTGATAGCAAATTAAATCCTTGAAACACAAAACCGATTTTTTGATTGCGAACTTGAGCCAATTCATCGGAAGACAAACTGTCTACTCTCTGTCCTTCCAAAACATAAGTACCCGAAGTCGGCTTGTCCAAACATCCCAAAATATTCATCAAGGTTGATTTTCCTGAACCTGACGGCCCCATAATTGCCACAAAGTCGCCTTGCTCAATCGTTAAATTAATCCCTTTAAGGATTTGCAAAAATCCCTCTCCCAACGGATAGCTTTTGGTAATATTGTTCAGCTCTATCAGGCTCATTATCTCGGCATCCTCATTCTCATCTGTGATTTATTAACCACGGCATTTTTATCTTCAACCACCACCATATCACCGACCTTGATTTTATCGGAAATAATCTCGGTCATTTCGTCATCGCTCACACCGGTCTTAATGGTTTTGCGCATCAATTTACCGTCTTCCTTAATCCAAATTCCCTTGTCATTATAACGTTTTACCTTACCGTCTTCATCTGTTACATAAAAACGTAAAGCCTTGTTGGGAACCAATTTGGCATTCTTTTTCTCGGCGGTAATAATCTCAACATTGGCAGTCATTCCCGGCTTGATTTTCATATCTTTGTTATCCACGCTTATAATCACTTCATAAGTTACCACATTGGAAGTTTTAATCGGATTATTGCGCACTTGCACTACTTTTCCCTCAAAAGTTTCATCGGGAAAACTATCTACCGAAAAATAAACCTTTTGCCCTTCTTGCACTTTGGCAATATCTGCCTCCACAACCGAAGCTTCTATTTGCATTTTAGTCAAATCTTCCGCCACATTAAACAAAGTCGGAGTTTCAAAAGATGCGGCTACGGTTTGTCCTTCTTCCACCTCACGTGAAATCACCACTCCGTCAACCGATGAGATAATTTTAGTATAATCAAGGTCGATTCTTGCTTGTTTCAACGATGCTTCCGCCTGTTTAACCTGAGCCTCGCGCAATGCTTTTTCAGCAACGGCATTGTTGTAGTCACGTTCTGCCGATTCTAGCTCTTTATCGGTTGAATATTTTGAGGTATTGAGTTTTTGGATTCTGTTAAGATGCTTTTTGTAATAAACCACGTTATTTTCGGTAACTTTTAATTCAGCTTTAGCAATATCCAACGCCGCCTGTTTCTGGTCAACCGTGGCCTCAAAAGTCTGTGGATCAATGATTGCCAACAACTCGCCTTTTTTAACTATGGAGTTATAATCCACATAAATTTCCGCGACGATTCCCGAAACCTGAGTACCGATAACCACGGTAGAAATCGGATTAATCGTGCCCGAAGCGGTAATTTTTTGACTGATATCCCCTTGCACCACTTTAGTCGTAACATAATCCGGCTTGCTTTTTTGACATCCCGACACCAACAGCAAAGCAGCCAATCCAATAGATATTGCATAATTTTTATTCATTTCAGCTCCTTTTTTACCTCAGCCTCTATAACATAATAAACGATACTAAATAAAAAAAGTTCAAATTTCAACTTGACTTTATAGTTTTACCTGTTTTATATTTTTGTCCAATAAAAATTATTAACAAATAACTATTAATTTAATTATGGCAAAAAAAAATCTTCCAGGAAAAAATCCTGTAACCGACCCGCAAGCTGCAAAAGAAGCAGCTACTCATGCCCTAAGCAAAATCGAAGCTGGTCTACCCGAAGGGTATACCGCAACTAACAGGGCTGCAGTTATGAAAGAAGTAAACCCTAACCCATATCATGAACCTCCCGTATGGACCAGTTGGGTAACAGATGGTAGGCAACGTTTCCTTGCCATCCTGAAAGAGCGGAAAAACGAAAATAATAACATTATGAGGAGCGTAAAGCTCATTCCGGAGGAGGAAGCGCATTACAAAAATGTATAACACTCCGCCCCGTGATAGCAATTCCGCTACACGGGGCCGAGTTTTTTTAAACTTAAAAATAAATCAAACAAAAATAACTGCCTCAATTGACACTTCTTAATGTCAAAAGCGAAGCAATAAAATCGCCGTGGCAATCGAGGCTTATTCTTTCCGTCATTCTCGGACGTGTTACTTTTTTTCTTTTTATG
>CAMOLN010000034.1 GCA_946618745.1 uncultured Alphaproteobacteria bacterium
TTCCTTTTTGGCTTTTGAAGCATAATAAGTATATTTATTGCGGGCTTGAGACTCGCCGGCAAAAGCTTCCATCAAATTTTTTTCGGTTTTTGAACCCTTTAATTCCATAACTTTGCTCCTTAATAAAAAAATAAAACATTGTTATTCTTACACAAAAGTTTTTCTTGTCAACCAAATTGTTTTTATCCTTGCGGTTAGAGTTAATTTTGTTAAACTGCTCACATAATTATAACATTAAAAGGATTACGGACATGGAACAAAAAACAATTACTTTGGGTAATGTTAAAATCAGCAATCTTTTACCTTTTTCGTTGCTTTGCGGACCTTGCCAAATTGAAAGCAAGCAACACGCCGTTGATATTTGCGGCTCAATGGTCGAGATAACCAGGCAGCTTGATATTCCTTATGTTTTCAAAGCCTCGTTTGATAAAGCCAATCGTTCGTCAATCAACGGTGCGCGTGGTGTCGGGCTTGAAAAGGGTATGGAAACTTTTGATGAAATTAAAAAACTTTATCCTACATTGCCGATAGTTACCGATATTCACGAAGTATGGCAGTGTGCTGAAGTCGCCAAACACGTTGATATGTTGCAAATTCCGGCTTTTTTATGCCGTCAAACCGATTTAGTGGTGGCCGCCGCCAAAACCGGAAAGGTTATTAATATCAAAAAAGGTCAGTTTTTAGCTCCCGAAGATATGAAAAATGCCGTTCAAAAATGCCTTGATTCCGGAAATGATAAGGTTTGCTTAACCGAACGCGGCACATCTTTCGGCTATCATACTTTAATTGTTGATATGACCGGCTTTGCCACTATGGCCAAAACAACCGGTTGTCCGGTGATATTTGATGCTACTCACTCGGTGCAAAAACCCGGTGGTCTCGGCACAGCTACCGGCGGCAACCGAGAAATGGCTCCGATTTTGGCTCGTGCGGCTATTGCAGCCGGGGTTGGTGGTTTATTTATGGAAACTCACGAAAATCCTGACAAAGCTCTCTCCGATGGTCCTAATACCGTAGCTTTGGCAAATATGAAATCGATTTTGGCTTACTTAAAAGAATATGATGCTTTAACCAAAGCCAAAATTAACGACTATTTCTAAAATGAAATTTGTTGACGAAGGATATATTATCGGAGTTCGTCGTCATGGCGAAAATTCGGCTATCCTCACCATATTAAGTCGTGAGCATGGTAAAATTTGCGGTTATTTGAAATCAGGTTTTACCAAAAAAAATCTGGCGGTATTACAAAACGGCAACCTGATAAAAGTTGACGCTTGGTCACGAGTTGACGATAATATGTTGTCGTTTCGTATCGAAATGATCAAACCTTATGCCGTCAATTTTATGTCATCAGCGACTAAATTAGAAGTTTTAAATTCATTTTGTTCGTTGTGTAATATTTGCCTGCCCGAATTACAGCCGGTTGATAAATTATATGATTTTGCTTCTGATTTTATTAATCTTATAGATGAAGAAAATTGGCTAACTAATTATTGTTTCTTTGAATTTTATTTATTGGAATTTTTGGGAGTTGGTTTGGATTTAAGCAAATGTGTAGTTAGCGGCACAACTTCCGATTTAGCTTTTGTTTCTCCCAAAAGTGCTTGCGCTGTTTCTTACAGTGTTGGTTTAGCTTATCAAGATAAGTTATTCAAATTTCCTAATTTTATTAAAGATAATAATCACGCTCCCACACTTGATGAAATGCGTAATTTATTGCAAATGACCGAATTTTTCCTCAATAAAAACTTTTTTGCAATTCATAACTTGAAATTTCCGATTTGCCGTGTTAGTTTGGGCAAAAATTTATAAAATCTGATGGAAATATTCATGGCGGAAACAGAAGAAAAAATTAAAGACGTCTATCTTAAAGAAGAACTCAGTTCGCGTTATTTATCTTATGCGATGTCAACCATTGTGTCTCGGTCTCTTCCTGATGTTCGTGATGGCTTAAAGCCGGTGCATCGTCGTCTGCTTTATGCTATGCGGCAGTTGCACCTTGATCCCAAATCAGGTTTTAAGAAATGTGCCCGCGTTGTCGGTGATGTTATCGGTAAATATCATCCTCACGGCGATTCTTCGGTTTATGGAGCCATGTGCCGTTTGGCGCAGGATTTTTCGGTGCGTTATCCGTTGGTAGACGGACAGGGAAACTTCGGTAATATCGACGGAGATTCTCCGGCAGCCATGCGTTATACAGAAGCTAGGATGACCGAATTTGCCGTCGCTTTGATGGATGGTTTGAGCGAAAATGCGGTTGACTTTGTAGATACTTATGATGGTGAAGAACAAGAACCGGTTGTAATGCCGGCGGCAGTGCCTAATTTGTTGTGTAACGGCTCCAATGGTATAGCCGTTGGTATGGCCACCAATATTCCGCCGCATAATTTGGCCGAAGTTTGTGATACCTTGCTTTTAATGATAGATAAACCAGATGCTTCCATAGAAGCTTTGGTTGGTAAACTCAAAGGTCCCGATTTTCCAACAGGCGGTATCATTATTGATAAATTCTCATCCATTGTTGATATCTATACATCCGGTAAAGGCAATTTCCGTGTGCGTTCTAAATGGCATAAAGAGGATTTGGGGCAAGGCCAATATCAGATTGTGGTAACGGAAATTCCTTATCAGGTGGTTAAATCAAAGTTGATTGAGCGCATCGCCCAATTGGTTCTGGATAAAAAAATCCCGTTATTAAATGATGTCCGTGATGAATCGGCCCAAGATATTCGTATTGTTTTGGAACCTAAAAGTCGCAACGTTGATGCCGCTGTATTGATGGAGATTTTATTTAAAGAAACCGAATTGGAATCCAAGTTCAATATGAATATGAATGTTCTCGATTCCGATGGAGTTCCTCGGGTTATGAGTATTGCCGAGGTTTGTCGTGAATATCTCAATCATCGTCTTAAAGTTCTTGAGCGTCGCACCGATTATCGCTTACAAAAAATTGTTGCACGATTGGAGATTTTATCAGGTTATTTGATAGCTTATCTCAATCTTGACGAGATTATTCGTATCATCCGTGAAGAAGATGATCCCAAAGACCGCTTGATTAAACAGTTTAACCTGAGTGATGTTCAAGCAGAATCCATTCTCAATATGAAATTGCGTAATTTACGTAAATTGGATGAAGCTGAAATTAAAACCGAATTTGAAGATTTAACAGCCGAAAAAGCTGATTTGACTGATTTATTATCAAGTGAAGATTTACGTTGGCGCAAAATTGCCGCAGAAATAAAATCGATCAAAGAAAAGTTTGGTAAAAAGACCAAACAGGGAGCACGTCGCACCGAATTTACCGAAATAAATCCCGAAGATATTGATATTTCAATCGAAGCACGAGTTGAAAAAGAGCCTTTAACCATAATTCTTTCGCAAAAAGGTTGGATCAGAGCCATGAAAGGTTATCTGCCTTTGGATGAGAATTTCAAATTTAAAGACGATGATGATTTGTTATTGGCTATTCATGCTCAAACTACCGATAAAATAGTATTGTTTGATACTTCCGGCAAGTTTTTTAATATCAATGCTTGCGATATTCCCACCGGTCGTGGTTTCGGTCAGCCCTTACGATTGATGATTGATGTCGGTGTGAATGAGCAGGTAGTCGATATGTTTGTTTATGTTGCCAAGAGTAGTTATTTGATAGCTTCCAATGTCGGTTATGGTTTTATTGTCGATGATAATCATATCATTACCCAAACACGTCAAGGCCGCCGCATTATGAATGTTGCATCAGGTGAACATGCGGCTTTTTGCCGTCGTGTTTGCGGTGACATGGTTGCATTTATCGGCGATAATCGCAAAATTCTGATTTGTAAAATTGAGGAAGTTCCGACTATTGCTCGCGGTCGCGGAGTTTGTTTGCAAAAATACAAAGACGGGGGGCTTTGCGATATCCAAATTTTCAATGAAAAAGACGGATTTCGTTTTAATCGATCCGGCGGAATTGCCAATGAAACCGATTTGCTTAATTGGCTTGGGCATCGTGCTCAAATCGGTAAATTAGCTCCTTTCGGCTTTCCTAAATCTGGTAAATTTTTGCAATAATGAGTGAAATTTTGTTTGAATTTGTTAAACAAGGTAATGCAATAAGGGTTACAGCTATAGATTCAGCCACAATGACCGAGGCGGTAACGATTGCTCCGTTAAATATGAGCAAAGAGCAAATGCAACAGCTTGCTTTGGAAAAATTAAATTACGTTTTATGTGCAAAAAATAATAAAGATTGTGGATAAGTAGCGTTATCGTTTTCAATCTGTTTCCAATTTAAAAAATAAGTTCTATAATAGCCACGCAACTTTGGGAAAACGTTGCAAAAGGGGAATTTTATGTTTTGGGGAAAATAAATGTCACAAGATTCAGCTAATTCTAATGACAAAGTGATGGTTTTACCGCAGTTTATGCAGGAACAAGCAACTCATGTTGAAGAACCGGAAGAAGAAACTTCTTGGTTAAGTAATAACTTACACAAAATGATTTTGGTGGTAAGTGCGGTATGGTTTGCCTTGGTTATCATATACATTACTCAATTTTTCGGTTGGTCGAATCTTTTTTTGATGATGCCGGATGAATTTGGCGGTTTTATGGCCGGAATTACATTGCCGTTGGTGGTTTTTTGGGTGGCTATGGCTTATATTGATCGCGGCACATCTTTTAAAAAGGAAGCTAAATTTTTACGAGCCTATATGAATCAATTAGTTTATCCTGAAGAAGGAGCTCCTCAAACAGCTAAAGCCATGGCCGATGCTATTCGTTCTCAAGTCGTTGAATTACAACAAGTTTCTAAATTAGCCCATGAACAAACTTCCCATATCAAAGATGCAATCAAAGAAAATGTTGATGACTTTGCTAAATTAGTAGGTAAATTAGACGGTTATTCCTCCCATACCATTGTAGAATTGAGTGAAGGTGTCAAATTCTTGATGTCAAATTTTGAAAATATCGTCGGTCAAGCTCAAAATTCCAGCAGTAATTTATCGGCGATAAATCAAAAATTTATTGAAGATAGCGAACAAATAGGTTCGGCTTTAAGCAATCTGCTTTCACAAATTGCCCCGTCTTTGCAAAGTGTTAAGGCTATGGTGGATGAATTACGCCAAACTGCCGAGAAAGCTGTTTTTGAAATGAATAAATCTAATGCCGAGTTGAATAATTTTAATCAGATGACGGTTAAAAATTTCACCGATACTCAAAATGTTTTAAATAGTCAGGTTGAACTGTTGGGGCAAGTATCCGAAAAAGCTTTTGAAAATTGTGAAAATCTTAAAGATCAGGTTTCCGGTGAAATTGTTGATATGCAAAATACTTTGCAAAAACATTATGCTCAAATCAGTGAAGCAATGAGTTCCATTGTCAATGAAGTTAAAACTCAAAGCGGTAATTTGGCTAAAACTGCCTTAGTTGGTATCGAGGATTTTAGTAAAGGTGTAAAAAACGAGTTACGCGGAGTTGAGGGTATGTTTGATACCCAAATCGGCAAATTGGAAGATGCCGTAGCCAAACAAAACAGCACAATAACTAATATGGTTAAGACAATTGATGATCGTGCCGAATTGGTTAGCAAGAAATTTAATTCTCACAGTGAGTTAATTAATCAAGAATTAGAAAAACTCATGGTAAGATGCTCTAATTTGGAAGATGGTGTATCAATGAGAGTTGCAAACTTGAGCGGAGTTGCCGATAAAAGTATTGCAGCTATGCAGGATGTTGAAAGCACATTATCTAAAAATGTTTTGTTATTGGGTGAAAAAGTTGCGGTTGCTAATGACGATATAAATACTTACATTGATCGTTTAAGCGAAAAAACCGGTGACTTCCAAACCATGAGTGACAAGATTATAGATATAACCGACGTTATCAATAATCGTTATAAAGATTTACAAAAGACCATGAGCACCGGTTTAGAGCAATTACATGATGTTGATCATGATATCAATTCATCAACCGAAAATTTATTGGTGCAGACTGCACAATCTGTTGAAAACCTCAATCAAATCGCCGGTATGTTGCAAAAACATACCACCGGACTTACCGATGCCTCTGCGGTTGTGGTTACTCAAAGTCAGATCAGTGAGGCCTCCTTGCTTCAACAACAAAAATATATTGCCGATACCGCGTCTAAAGTTGAGTTTATCAAAGATGAATTGCGCCGTCAGATTGACGAGTTGGCAGTCAGTTCCGAAAATTTGGAAAATTCTGCTCAAACAACTTCGGAAAATCTGAAAAATAATATCCAAAAAATGTTGTCTTATTGTAATGATGCAGTTGATAAAAGTCGCATGATTAATGATAACTTGAGTGAGCAATCAACTCAATTTGATACTTCGGTTAACAAAACCATTACAAAAGTAACTCAATTTGAGAATGTTTTAAGCAAGCAATTACAAAATATTGACGGATTAAGTAAAAAAGTTGACGAACGTTCAACCAACATCAGCAAAGCACTTACTGGCAGTGCTCAGACTTTGGATGACACCAGTGCTTCCGTTGTCAAAGTTATCAGTGATGCGGTGGCAGATTTCAATCTTCAGGCCGAAAATATCAATACCGTTTCTAAAAATGCTGCCGAATATATTGATAATGTTTCCGGAACTATTGATAATAAAGTTGCGGATCTTAATATTACTTTCCGTCAGCAGGAGGCGGATTTTTATGCTTATAGCAATAAAATGACCGATAACAATAATAAAATGGCTGAAGTCATTAAAAAACAAATGAATGAAATCAGTTCTGATGCCGATAAAATTTATGCTAAAATGGTTATGTTGGAAGAAGATACCAGTAATAAGGCCGATATTGTGGTTGCTAATTTACAAAAATCCGTTCAAAAATTATCGGAAATCGGAAGAGCTTTTGACGATCAACATAAACACACCGCTCAAACAGTTGACGAAGCTATTGCTAAATTAAACGGAATTAATGATTCCGTTCAGGAAAAAATGGATAATTTTGCCGCCAAAGTTAAAGATATCAATGATAACGTTGCTTCTTCAGTCGACAATATGAATATATCTTCATCAAAATTAAAATCTGTGCAACAGGACTTGGTTAAAGAAGGTAATCAAACTTGGCAAAAAATTAACGAGCAAAACAAATATATGGAAACAGTTTATGCTAAAGTGCATAACCAGAGTGAAAGTATTGTTGATTTGTTTGAAAAACAGCGTAACGGCATTTCCGAAGTTGTTAATGCGGTTATTACCCAAGCTCGTCTGGGTGAGGCAGCTATGGCTCAGCAATACAAATATCTTACTGATGCCACGGTTGAAGTTTCCGGAAAAATGCAAGCTATTAACAATGATTTCAAAAACAACACCGGAGAAATTTTTGATGTAACCAATAAATTGTCTTATGAGTTTGATGTTTTGGGAGACCGCTTGCTAAAAGCTTGTGATGCCATTAACAAAGCTTCCAAAGATTCAGTTAAGAGTATTGATCAGGTTAATCTGCGTTTATCACAATGCGGAGAAGATTTGGACAGCACTATTCATCAGTCGGTTAAAAACATTGGCGGAGTTTTCGGAGAATATGAAAAATACCTATCCGGATTTAATACCGTTACCGCCGAAACTTCTACCGGAGTTATGGAAATCAATTCCTTAATCTCTACTCAAAGCGATAAAATGGTAAAAATTTCCGATGATACTAAAAAATTGGTTGATTGCTTTAATACCATTCTCAATGATACTTCAATGCAGTTAGCCAATCGAGCCAATGATGCTTATGAAAAAGTAAAAGA
>CAMOLN010000035.1 GCA_946618745.1 uncultured Alphaproteobacteria bacterium
ATCTTACCCCTCGAAAAAACCGCCTCTGATAAGGCGGTTTTTCTTTACTACTGTTTTACAACAATTATTCTTCGTCCTCAAAATCATCATCGGCAAAATCATCTGTTTCATCAGCAAAATCATCCGTGTCATCGTCCAACATATCGTTATTTTCTTCACTTTCCAACAACAACATCTCATTTTCAATTTCGCTTTTTCTACGACGACCACGCCGCTTGCGAGCCGGACCGCCTTTCTTTAGTGCATCAATAATATAATGTCCCGATATTTTATACAAATCAATCAGGTGATTATTATACATATGATCCGCACCTTCAATCAAGGCATAATCCACCACCACATTGCGTTGAGTATTCAATCGCTTTACCAAAGTGGTAACACTCGCCGGATTTACAATCTCATCAATGCTGCCCTGAGTAATCAAACCTGAAGTAGGACACGGAGCTAAAAAAGAAAAATCTTTCTCATTAGCCGGAGGAGAAACTGCTATAAAGTTATTGATATCCGGACGACGCATCAACAATTGCAAACCTATCCATGCCCCGAACGAATATCCGGCAATCCAACATTGTTTGGCATCCGGATTCATCGCCTGCAACCAATCTAATGCTACCGTAGCATCGGATAATTCACCGATTCCATCTTCAAATTCGCCTTGTGAACGTCCCACACTGCGAAAGTTAAATCGCAAAACCGAAAAACCCAAACTCTGAAAAACACTAAACAAAGTATAAACCACTTTGTTATTCATTGTTCCTCCGTATTGCGGATGCGGATGCAATATCAACGCAACCGGCGCATTGGGATTTTCGCCTTGATGATAACGCCCTTCCAATCTTCCGGCGTGTCCGTTAAATAAAACCTCTGTCATTAACAACTCACCTAAAACTTATTGCCTTAAGTATTATATTTACTTAAAATGATTAAAAATTAACTTCTGAGGAATGTAGCACAAAATGAAATCAAATTTCAAGATAATTTTGCAAGACGCTCAGGCAATTGTTGCTCGAGACCCCGCAACTCACAATTTATTTCAGGCTTTTTTATTTTCCAGTGGTCTGCACGCTATAATTTTCTATCGATTCTCTCACTGGCTTTGGCAAAAAAAATGGCATATTCTTGCCCGCACTGTTTCTCAATTAACCAGACTGCTTACCGGCATTGAAATTCATCCGGCCGCTCAAATCGGTTTCGGTTTTTTTATTGACCACGGTATGGGAGTCGTTATCGGTGAAACTTCTCAAATTGGCAACAATGTTACCCTCTACCACGGAGTAACCCTAGGTGGAACTACGGTTTTTGATGCCAATGGCAAACAAATGAACAAACGCCACCCCACCTTGAAAAACAACATTATTGTCGGTGCCGGAGCTAAAATTCTCGGTCCTGTTACTATTGGCAACAATGCTAAAATCGGTGCCAACGCGGTAGTTTTACACAATGTTTCTGCCGACCAAACCGTTGTCGGAATACCTGCTCGACCGGTTGATAAAAAAACATCAAATCAACCGACATTCACCGCTTATGCGGCGTGTTCAAATGATGTCGATCCGATTGATTGCCGTTTGCAACATCTTGAAAAGGAACTCATTCAACTAAAAAACAAAATTAAATAAATTATAACAATTTTGTAATATTATAACTGCAAATTTTATGTTATAATAAAACCTGAAGGACAGGAGGTGTTATGTTGAAAAAAGTTTATCTGCTTTATTGCGCATCAGCATTGCTGTATCCGGTTGTAACACAGGCTCAACTACCGGCCAACCCCTGGGCGGCTCAATCTCAACCGACTACGACAACTTCGGCATCAGTTTCATCGCAAACAACTACCAGTAATTCCCGTGCTACTAATACTTCCTCAAACCCACAAGTTGCTCCTTCGGGTTGGCGCGGCACGGGACGATTTTCTCAACTGGGATATACCGGTGAAGTCACTACTTATGACAAAGCGCAAGGTCAGGAAATGTTAGCTCCGGAAGTAAATAACCATAACATGAATATCATGATTCAACATTTACGTCGTTTAGGCTATTCGATTCCCGCGAGTTATGATGATGGTTTCAGCAACTTTTTGCAAGATTATACCACCGAATTACGCAGTGCCTACAGTGGTTTAGGCCAACAAAACAACCCCTTTGACACTATGTTCAACAGCATGATTGATGCTTTTGAACATTTTACCGGACTTGATGTAGGTAATCTTATGTTTAACAGTATCGATTTAATTCAACAGGACTAAACTAATGAAAAAATTAACCTTATTTTTAAGCATTTTTGCCTTTTTACCGACAATATCAGCCTCAGCGCAGATATTAACCAATTCTCCCAAACCCCAAATTGCTGTACCACCGGCAACTAAAGAAGTTGCCGCCGCTCAAGATGTTTCCTTATCCCCAACTGAAGAACAAACAAGCGATAAAGAAGTCAAAATCATCGTTCCGGCCAAACTTAGCAAAGAACAACTAGCCGCCGAAGATGATAAATTACGCGAAAACTTACGAGATACCACCAAAAATGATGACCGTAAATCACGCGTTAAATTTTTAGAAGTTAATAATTATGTCGATAAAGTAACTCTGCGACGCAACCTTCAAAAACAAGGTATAGGCTTTAAGGAAGCTGAGCAAATTGCCAAACAACTTCCCAAACCGCAAATCAATCCTGACAGCAATAAACAAATGAATGATTATATCTTTGAACGCGCCGACGTAAAAGAATTTCCTCAAGCTGTTGAAGATGCCGTTGATGATCAATAACCAACCTTGTATTATTTTGGTAGAACCTCAATTAGCTGAAAATGTCGGCATGTCTGCCCGTGCCATGAAAAATTGTGCTTTAACTGAAATGCGCTTGGTTAATCCGCGCGAAGACCACCTTTCGGCTAAAGCAATTTCAGCATCTTCCAATGCCCAAGAAATATTAGAAAATGCCCGTGTTTTCAACAATCTTCCTGAAGCGGTTGCCGATCTGCAATACGTTTTAGCTACCACTGCACGTCATCGCGACCAGACCAAAAAAGTTTATAATGCTGATGCGGCGGCCGTTTCTTTATGTGAAAAAATCAAAAACGGCGAAAAATGCGGAATTATCTATGGTCCCGAGCGAACCGGCTTGCGCAATGAAGATATTGGCTTAAGTGATGCTATCATCAATATTCCTCTCAATCCGCAACATTGTTCTCTCAATTTATCGCAAGCCGTATTACTGACTTGTTACGAATTCTATAAAACCCAAACTTCTGCTTCGATACCTTTTTTTGAAACCAACCACTCTTCAGTTGCTTCTAAAGAAAAAATTTTGCTTTTCTGCCAACACTTGGAAAAATTGTCGCAAGACTTTATTATCTTTCGCGACAAGCAAAAAAGAGAAAAATCTTTATTAAACTTGCGTAATATATTTACCCGAGCCGAACTCACCGAACAAGAGCTTAACACTCTCTATGGTATTATAAATTACATTGCTAAATCTTAATATTCGCCGACATTCGCACCGCTATCCTTAAATTCCACTTTCTTTATCTTGCTCACATCGCGATTATAAATTTTATTGGCATTTTCAAAATCTTGCGAATTCATATCATAAATACCTGTGGCATCATAAGCTTGACGCGGAGTAAAAACTTGTCCGTCCGGCATCCTGATTGTTCCGTCTGCATATAAAGTTGCCTTAAAAATGTCCTGATTGTCAAAACGCACTGCAATATCCGGACAATCATAAAAACCCTCAAGTTGTTTAGCCACAAACACATTGGCTTTTTCTTCCATATAAGCTCTCAACCCCTCACCTTGCAAATAATCCGAAGGCGACTTTGTTAAAATAATGGCTCTGGCTAACAATTCAAAAGTATGATATTTAGAGGCTTTACAAGCCAATCCCTGACCAGCCACAACCCCCAAAGCCTTTGCTTCATCCAAATAAGACATTTGCGCCCAAGCACTTCCGCTGTATATCAAAAACAAACCCAACAACCATTTTTTCATGACATTTTATCCTCTATTGCGCTCTATTATAATAACAAATATCGCAAAAGCCAACCTTTTAGTTATTTTTTTCATAAAGAAACAAAAAACAAGTTGACAATCAATCCGATTTATAATAGCTTGCGGTTAAATTTACACATGAGGGGTGAAGAAAATGAAAATATATAGTTCCTTAAAAAGCAAGAAAAACCGCGACAAGGATTGCCAAATTGTTCGTCGCAAAGGTCGCGTTTACGTAATTAACAAAAAGAATCCTAAGATGAAAGCTCGTCAAGGCTAGTTGTTGATTATCCGCTATCTCAAACCGCAGTTCCCAAACTGCGGTTTTTTTATACCCTCAACCTGTAACCGCCTTCCGATGTTTCTATAATTTGATCTTTACCATCTTCAACTTTTTGTCTCAGTCGATAAATATGCGTTTCTACCGTATGTGTAGTTGCATCATCGGCATATTCCCAAACTTCCTTTAGCAAATCTTGTTTTGCAACATAACTTCCGGCATTTTTATACAGATATTTAATAATTGCCACTTCTTTTTCGGTCAATTTACAAACTTTATTCGTTAATACATCAACAATTTCCTTTTTGCTCGGATAAAGGATATAACTGCCAAATTCCAAACAACCGCTTTGCGAATTCTCAAACAAGCGATTTGCCGACTTCAATGCATCTAAAAAAGCCATCAAATTAATCGGTTTATTCAACACTTGACCGTCCGGCAAGGCAAAATCTATCTCCTTACTATTCAAATAAATCAGTGGAATTTTTTTATCTTTCCATTCCTCTGCCACCGCTCCGTTATCATCTATTACCACAACATCAGGATAATCACTTTCTTCACCAATCACAAATTCCGGCGCATGATATTTTATCTGACTTACCAAATCATTCTTAAAAACTTCATTCCGTGATAGCATCAAAACTTTCGGCATCAGAACTTAACTCCTACCCCAAAAACACCGGCGCAACCTTTATCTTTTTTACCGTTATCACGATATTTCAAACCGGCCGCCGCAACATTAACATCAACATATTTATTAATCTGATAAGCATTTGACCAAACAATCACTTCATTTTGATTATCTTTTCCTTTTTGCTTGCTCTTAAAATACGACAATGCCGAGCTGAACGGCCCTATCTCATATCCCACGCCGACATTCCATGCATAGCCTTCGCGATATCCGTCAAAATCTTCCGGCAATCTCCGATTCGCTTTTGACTTGTCATCACCGTCAATATACGTCTTTCGTGCCCCTGCACCGATTGTCCAGTTACCGCGATTCAAACTTTGACTGATGGAAAATTCTTTGTCATTACCATGATATTGCCCGTATCCCAGCGAAGTTTTGCTGTTAATATTTCCGATTCTGTGATCGGAATAAATCGCTGTTGCCACTCCGTCTTTATGAGCATAACCGGCATGTTTATTTTCCAAACCTCTGCGATTATAGCTATCCGGCGTCCAAGACACCCCTAAGGCCGTTCCGTAAACTTCCGGTGTAATATAGTTAATCTTTGCCGCCACTCCGTCAGTATTGATATCAGTTGTCGGCAGTGTTGCAAAACGTGTCTCTTTTTCATTTCTCTTCCAGTTAGGATTATGCAAAAAATCCGCCACATTGCTGTTTGAGCTTAAAATTCCGGCACTCGGCGCCCCGTTATGAAAAAGCGAAGCAACGTTATAAACCTGCCCCACCATCAATTGTCCGTATTCACTGTCAACAACTCCGTAAACTTCTTCGCCCCAATCACCTTGATTATAGTCTTTCAGTTCTTTATCGATTCCCGCCATAAAATCAGCATGCAACATCACCGAATTATTCTCATCAAACTCATAACCGGCAAAAGTATCTATATTTCCTTTACCGACTCCGTGATGATGTTTTTTTACTTCCGAATATCCGTAAGTCCCGCTCAATTGCCCTTCCGCACCATAAACCCATTCTCCGGCATTAGCACTCCCCGCCGCCAACACACCCAACAAACTTATTGCCCAAACTGCCTTCATCATACCTCCTTATTATAATAACTCATTCAGTTTATTATCATAAAACTTATAGTCAATATATTTATCCGCTCGTTTCTTTCAACTTTTTTCTTGACAAATTTCGTCCAAATGATAACATAACCCTCAAACAGAATTATTAACTTAAAAAAATATTATCATGGATACACAGCTCACAAAAGAAAGGATAATCGATTTCCTTAATCGCCTCCACCTCACTTCTCAAGAATTGGATATGGTTCGAGAGGCAGTCGTAGAAGCTTCCGTTCGGAGCACCAATATTTTACCCTGTAGTGTAGAATATCATGGTGGCACTGATCCGGACGGAGATCAGTGCGGAATGCACACCATTCTCACGACGAAATGGGACAAGCTGGCTCATGGCGGCGGCACACCTCTTTTGGCGCACCTGGGAGTGAAGATTCTATTTACTCCGTTGATTCCGACCAATTTGAACAGCGTTGCAGAACTCAATGCCGCTGCTCAGAAGATCTGGCCGGGTGCCAGACCGATGAGAGAAAACGACTGGCTCGCCTTCTCAATCTGGCAAAAGACCTACATGGATCTTAACAAGATCCTCAAAGGTCTCCCCTACAATGCTGTCGATCTGCCGGACATTCGGCAGGGGATAGCTTTTCTAACCGACACTGATCCTGAGTGCACCACTGCAACTTGGATCAGCCATAAAGAAGGATTTGTCCCACCAATAGACAGCTCCGTTTTCCGTTCATCGGAAGTCACAAAATCGGAGATTTCTATATCACAAATCCCATTCTTTCTCTGCGTCGTTGACTAGAGTAACCCTAAACAAACCCCCCGCCGTCTTCACCGACCGCGGGGGGTTTGCCATATATTTGCCATATAAAAATATATTGACAAAATTAAACCAATAAACTAACTTTCCACTCGAAACATAATTATTAACCCAAAATACTATTTTTTATGACAGAGCAACAATATCAAACCATCATGGCTAAGTACCCAGACCTCGAAAGTGAGGTTATCCGTCGCATGCGTGAGCGCGACGCTAGAAAAGCTGACTGTTTTCCCATGGATATCTTAGTTGGCTACGATACATCCAAACATCCTGATCCTTGGAACGAACAGGATGGACCTTATGCCGTAACCTGCCATCCTAGCATCCTACGCGCTGTCGGTGGCGAAGCGATTTTGGTTATTTTGCATAACCGCAACAGGAACCGCTCTCTGAAGGTTATGCTGACGCCGATTCACGGATCCCCTATCATGGAAACAGTTGGCGATCTTCAGCAGATGGCTAAAAACATTTGGCCTACCGCTCACCCCATAACCCAAAAGGAATGGGAAGAGTTGCTTGAAATGGAAAGCTTGTACACAGCTCTCAACGACCTGAAAAAGATGTTCCCCAAGTTGGACCTACCGGACATCCGAACAGTAGGTTATTACATCGACACGGATTCTCCTTATTGCTTGAATATCTGGCGTGTCGATCGCCAGGCCAAAACGACCCAAAAAGTCCCCATCGCCGAGATGGGAGAAGAAAACTTTATACTCTGCATAACTGACAGATAATGCAGAGTAACACTTTAAAATCCCCGCCGTCTTCACCGACCGCGGGGGTTTTACTATCTAATTCAATTTCTAGATATCCAAGTTGACTACATTCAAAGCATTTTCTTGAATAAACTCTTTTCTCGGCTCAACCACATCGCCCATCAGGGTGGCAAAAGTTTCATCTGCCT
>CAMOLN010000036.1 GCA_946618745.1 uncultured Alphaproteobacteria bacterium
GTTTATTATCAATATTTGAAAGAAAATTTATTAAAATTAAATCCGGATTTTGAGAATATTGATATTGAAAAACGGACTTTTCCGGATGGTGAACATTACTGGAGAATTGAAAACTCGCAAGATATCAGCGGTAAACCGGCAATTTATGTTTGCGGAACAATAAATGATGAAGCAATTTTAGAGGCTTATAATGTGGCGTGTACTTTGGTGCGTGAAAGTTGTTCATCTTTGCATTTGGTTATTCCCTATTTCGGTTATTCGACGATGGAACGTGCTGTTCAATCAGGCGAGATTGTAACGGCTAAAAATATTGCGCAGTTGTTCAGCTCTATTCCGCCATCGGCAAACGGCAATTATATTTATATGATTGATTTACATTCAACTAATATGCAGTATTACTTCGGAGAGAATGTTCATCCCATACATTTGACAACCGAGCCGATGATCTATAAAATAATTTCCGATATACGCTCAAAGGAAGGGGAAGTAGTATTGGCGTCGGCTGATACAGGTTGTGCTAAATGGATTGAAAAAATGAGTGATCACATGGGAGTTGAAGCAGCGTTTATTGTTAAACAGCGTATTTCAGCTTCCGAAACGGTAGTTAAAGCACTAAAAGCCAATGTTAAAGGCAAAAATATCATTATTTTTGATGATATGATTCGCTCCGGCGGAACTATTATAAATGCGGCCAAAGCCTATAAGGCTATGGGAGCCAAAGATGTTTTTGTAATCTGCGTGCATGGTATTTTGATTCACGGAGCTGTTGAAAAACTGAAAGACAGTGGGGTGATAAAAAAATTATATTGCAGCAATACTCACCCGCATGCTCAAAATATTCATGATGATTTTGTTAAAGTGTGTGATGTATCTGACATAATACTCAAAGGGTTAAAGATTTAAGGCGGGTATAGGTTTTAAAGAGGATTTTTGAACTGTCGGCTGGAGTGAGCTTGCGGTTTGCGAGTAATTTATTATTTGTTTTTTTAATCATGGGTTTGTTGTAGTTTGCAAACTTCTAAATATTCATTAGGTCCTTCAATCTTAGTATCAAATCTTTCAATAAATTTCCAATTGCCATTATCTAATGTAAAATGGAAACATTCACAATGTTTAATTTCTCCAATTTCTTCTCCGCATGCCCAACACAATGCTCTTGTTACGCCACCATGTGAGGCTATGGCAATATTGGAGTGAGTATCATTTATTAAAATATCATCCAAACAAGATTTTATACGATTAAAATTATCTATAATTCTTTTTTGTTTTTCATCATTATTAGAATACCAAAAGCCAAAAGCAGATTCAATTAGTCTATCATCAATAATAATATCAATATTAGGATTATTAACAGCAATTTTTGCAGTATCAGTTGCTCGCTTAAGAGGACTGGAGTATACAACCTCAATGTCTTTATCTGCTAAAAACTCCTTTAATTTGTTTGCCTGAGCAAGACCAACTTTATTTAATGTAGATTCAACATCTATACCGTTTCGTTGCCCGTGCCTAAAAAAATAAAAATTCTTTTCCATAGTTTTTCCGATAAAATTGTTTATTAATATCAGAATTATATTAGGTGTGTTTATATTTTTCAATAATTAAAAATATAAAAAAGCAAGTTCGAAGATGCTGTAAAACTAGCTATCAAAATATATTCATCTTCGAACTAGCTTAACTGCTTGTAAAATAACAAAAAAGTCGCCATTTCTGACGACTTTTGAACTCTGGCTGGAGTGAGCTTGCGGTTTTCGAGCTAATGATAAAAAATATAAATTGTTTTTTTATGTTGATTGTGGTATAGTCAAGGTAAAGACATTTTTAAGAGGGTAAGATGAATATTGAAGATTTTGAAAATCTTATTTCATATAGCAAAATAACCGGTAACCAAGACAATGGTTTGGTTAGTTTTGCTGCCTACAAAGGAAGAGAAAGCATCATCTCTGAAATAATAAAACGAAATCATCTTGAAAATATATCAATGTCTGAATTTATAGAGATTTCAAAGCAGTGTATGCCAGCAATTCAAGCCAAGAAAAAATTACGCGAAAAAAAGATTGCCGACTTTACAAATCTGACGACGGAAGAAATCAGCAAACTTTCTTTAGAGAAAAAAGTTGAATACTTGGAAACAATTTTTCATAAAATGCTGACAAGGGAGGAACTCACTGGTTTTTGTTCAAAAAATTCAGATAAACTGAAAGCCCTTTTGTGTGGTATTCAGCTGCCGAAAGATTTTTGGAACAAAGAAGAACAACAAGCTGATCGTTTTGTCGCTCTTGTTGCACATGATCATCAAATAAAGGATAATATGAAAAATTGGCAGAATTTGAGTTTAGATGATAAAAAAGCAACCATAAAAGCAACGGCAAAAGTGCTAGAATACGTCTATAAGACTTCTTTGGAAGTAGGATTTTATACAGCTGACGAATACAGAAAGGAAAATAATTTAGATGAAAAAGCTCATGTTGATGGAGCCTACGAAGCTAGAGGAAAAATATTTTTTAATACAGATCGCTTAGAGGGCAGCGATAATTATATGGGGGTATCCGTAGTATTTCACGAATTTATGCATAAAAGACAACAAGAAACAGATTTTGGGGATCCTTTGATCAGCAGATTATTTAATTGTAAAGCATATGCAGCAGTCGATTATGAGAGGAGAGAAGTCAATCCTTCTTTGCCTGAATACGGTGATATATATTCATTAATGCCGGGAGAAGTCCACGCATATTCTATGCAAAAATATGTTGAAGACCAAATTGCAAATAAAACTGGCATAAAAAAAACGCAAGAACAAGTATCTAAAACAACAAAAAACTTGCACAACAAATCTTTTGCTATGGCAGCTGTATCCCGATATAAATCGATTTAAGATAATTTCGTCTTATCTCAACAGCTTAATACTTAAATAAACTCATCAAAATTAGTTCGAAGATTAGTCGATTTTAGGTGGCAGGATTGGGTACTCCCGCAAGCGGGTCCTCCTCGCGTCGTAAGGTTCGCGCTGCTTAAAATTGCGCTCACCAACTATCCGCTCCGAACCAAGCAGGTTCTTTCCGCGACACCACGATCCAATAAAAAAACCACCCGTGAAGGGTGGCTTTTTTATTGGCTGGGGTGGCAGGATTCGAACCTACGAATGTCGGCACCAAAAGCCGATGCCTTACCACTTGGCGACACCCCAACAAGCTTTTTTTGCTTTTGGCAAAGCTATATGTAAAATAAAAATATTTTATTTGCAAGAACTTTTTTGTTATTTTTTACACATTTTAATGCAAAAATATAATTTAATTTCTCTTTTGCCAATCAGCAACCACTTGTTTTACTGCCTTGTAACAATTCTAAAAAAAATAAAGAAGTGCTTTAATGTTGCATCTTTCTTATAGTAAAGAGTCAAGAGGCTTTTATATTGCTCTTATTTTTTAGTCATTTTTTTAGCTAACAGGCTTAATCGTTCTGAAAGTTTCATGCGAGAGGAATTGACTTCTTTCTTTTTGTTATCTTCTTTTACTTTGAGAATATCCAGATCACGTTCGGTGGCCATGCGATTAAGAATAGTTTTGACTACATGGTCGAGCTCGCTGTCTTCACGATAGTCAGCCGGCAGAGCAAAATCTACCCGATTATCGGTCAAAAGTTGAATAGCATTGTGGCGTTGGTTACTTTTGGGACGATAAACCGCAATCGATGTTCCTCCATTATTTTTAACAATTTTCATACATGGAATATCGGTCATTCCATCACCGAAATAAATCATTTGCTTATATGGTATCGGTCGAAGTTCGTCAGGCATATATTCATTGACGGCGCGATCTTCGGTTTTGCCAAGCCCTTTATTAATCTTGGCAATAAATTGGGTTTTACCGGAATAGTTAACCACGCGGGCCGGCCAGATCGGAGTGTCATCATCACCGTAGACATAAGAACAGCCGAATACGTCTTTGAAATGTTTGCGGATGGAAGTTCCGGAAATAATTTCTTCAAAGCCCGAAGAGATAATATAATGTTCAATGTGAAGTCCGAGTTTTTTGCCATAGTCATTAATACGGTCAAACCATTCTTCAACACCGGCAAAATAAGTTATACTTTTAGCCGAATCACATAAAAACTGTTTGGTAAGTTTTAAGCCTTTTTCGCGAGCGGCATGTTGGACATAATACATCGTGCCGGTGATTTGATCAGCACAATGATCTCTTGACCATTGATTGGCCTTTGCCCAAAAAGTTTCCGGTTTTTCACCGAGAGCAGGAATCAAAATATAATCCTGCATATAGGTAGTGCTTAAAGTTTCATCAAAATCATAAATTAAGGCAACTTTGTTGTTTTTCGGCATTTTGTATATCTCCGCTTGCATTTTCAGATTTTATATTATAAAACGAAATAAGTTAATTTTTAATTTATAAAAGAGGTTAATTATGGCTGCAACATCAATGGATCAATTGGTTTCCCTTTGCAAACGCAGAGGATTTATTTTTCAAAATGCCGATATTTACGGCGGATTGCAAGGTGTTTATGATTACGGTCCGTTGGGTGTGGAATTGAAAAACAACCTCAAGGCCGCATGGTGGCGGGCAATAGTTTATGAGCGCGACGATGTTGAAGGTTTAGACGCGGCAATTTTGACTAATCGGGCAGTGTTGCACTATTCGGGACATGAAGATACTTTTTCCGATCCGATGGTTGACTGCAAAAAGTGCAAAGGGCGTTTCAGAGCCGATCATATCAATGGTAAATGTCCTAATTGCGGATCAACCGATTTGACCGAGCCGCGACCGTTTAACTTGATGTTTAAAACTGCGATCGGTCCGGTTGATGACGGTTCGGTGTTTGGATATCTACGGCCAGAGACAGCGCAAGCGATTTTTACTCAATTCAAGAATGTGGTTGATTCAACCTCACGCAAATTGCCTTTCGGGATTGCGCAAATCGGTAAATCTTTTCGCAACGAAATTACTCCGCGCAATTTTATATTCAGAGTGAGAGAGTTTGAACAGGCAGAATTGGAATATTTTGTTATGCCGGGTGAAGATGAAGAATGGCACGAAAGGTGGAAAGAGGCACGTATTGCCTGGTGGGAAGCACAAGGCTTAAAGCGTGAAAATATGAATATTTATACTACGCCTAAGGAGGATTTGGCGCATTATGCCAAAGCTTGTTATGATATTGAATATCAATTTCCTCATGGTATGGAAGAACTGGAAGGAATTGCCAATCGCACCGATTATGATTTAGGAAATCATACCAAAGCACAAGATGAGTTGAATTTGACTTCGCATTGTCATGAAAATCATGAGTCAACGCAAAAACTTTGTATTTTGACCGATGATAACAAATGGGTAGTGCCTTTTGTGATTGAGCCGTCAATGGGAGTTGACAGAGGGGTTTTGGCGGTGATGACCGAGGCTTATACCGAGGAAGATTTGGGCGGCGGTAACTCGCGAATTGTTTTGAAGTTGAAGAAACATTTGGCGCCGATTAAGATTGCGATTATTCCTTTGAAAAAGAATAATGAACAGATTATGAGCAAATGTCACGAGCTGAAAAAAGAACTGATGAAGTTGGGTATCGGCAGAGTAGCTTTGGAAAATACCGGCAATATCGGTAAAGCCTATCGTCGTCATGATGAAATCGGCACGCCGCTTTGTTTGACGGTGGATTTTGAGACAATTGAACAACAGCCGGAAACCGTGACTTTGCGTGACAGAGATACGATGGAGCAAATCAGGATTAAGACGGCGGAATTGAAAACTTATTTGCGTGATTATTTTATGGAATAAGGAATGCGCTATAAGCTGACGATAGAATATGACGGAACGGATATTTTAGGTTGGCAACGTCAACTGGATGGGCCGTCGGTTCAAGAATATTTGGAAACGGTGTTAGAAAAATTGTCGGGGCAACATAGCGAAATTGCTGCGGCAGGGCGGACTGATGCGGGAGTTCATGCGTTAGGACAGGTGGCGCATATGGACTTTGATACGGCTATGGAAGATTGGAAAATTCGCGAGGCTTTTAATGCAAATCTGCGCGAATTGGGGGCAAAAATATCGGTTGTCAGCGTGGAGTCGGTGAGCGATGATTTTCATGCACGGTTTTCGGCCAAAGGAAGAGGATATATTTATCGAATTTTTAACCGACGGGCGGCTTCGGTTTTGTTGGAGAACCGGGTGTGGTGGGTTCCGGTAGAATTAGATGTTGAGAAAATGCGACAAGGGGCACAATATTTGTTGGGAAATCATGACTTTACGTCATTCAGAGCGGCGGCTTGTCAGGCTAAATCTCCGATTAAAACTTTGGATAAGCTGGATATTGAAAAAATAGGTGATGAGATAGTTTTTACCGTGGAAGCCAGGTCTTTTTTGCATCATCAGGTGCGTAATATGGTAGGAACTTTGAAGATGGTGGGTGATGGCCATCTTAAGCCGGAAGATGTTAAAACTATTTTAGAAGCAAAAGATCGTTCGGCAGCAGGGGTTAATGCACCGGCTTGCGGATTGTATTTAGCCAAAGTGATGTATTAATTTAATCTTGACAAAATGATTTTTATGATTTAGGACTGATTCACTTTTGATTTTTTATATATTATTAAATTAAAAGAGAGTTCTTTGAAATTAGGAGCTCTGCTATCTACGGAAGATTTTATTAACGCAGAGCGACTTGAATTTGTTTTCAAGTTTTTATTTAATTTTTCCGCCATGAACGGCGGAGCATGCGACTTTGGCGAAGCATGCATCAGAAAAAATGGTTTCTGTTATTGGCAGAAAGGTGAGGCGTCTATTATGTAGCGGGGTAATTCTCGAGTAAGTCCCCCCTCACGCTTTCGGATAACCGAGCCATTTTTTTTATTTTAAATCATTTTAGTTATTTACATTAGGAGAATAAATGGTTTGGGGATTGATTTTATCTCCTATGACATTAATATCTTGCACGGGATAGGATTGAATATCATAAATTTCTCCACCGGCTTCCATTAAAGTATCTTTAAATTGTTTTCCCAATTCCAATGATTGTTGAGGCAATGAGGTATTAACATTTGGTTGTTCAACAGAAGGAGATGATGTGTTGGTATAGGTATTGTTTGATGAATCAGCTGCATTATAAGCTTGAGGCGCAACATAAGGACCGACTATCGGATTACCTAAGGGGTTAGGGGCGTCGGCCGGTTGTTCGACGATTGAAATATTTTTTTTGCCATCAGGGGTATTGGCGACAGCCTCGATAATAGTCGGTGATTGAGCTTGAGCGGTAAAAGTTGTCAATATTATTGCAATAGTTAATTTCCACCACATTTGTTTAACCTTTCATTTTTGTTATTGATATAATTACAAGAATAAAAAAGACAACTTTTTGATATAAAAAGTAGTGATTTTTTAATAATTTTGTGATATAATATGAGTTGTATTTGTAATAAGGAGAAAGGTTATGAATATTATCGATTCACTCAGTTCTTATGTTGCTTCAATGCAACAATTACAAATGAGCATTATCAAGCAAAATCAAAATGTACAGCAGCAAATGGCAGAAATATTGCTTGATGCATCACGTTCGGTTCCGGTGGAATCGGATAAGGGTGTTAATGTGGATATAACCGCTTAGAAGCTGATTAAAATCATAAAAGAAAAAGTTAAAAGAAAAGTCAACGTAAATTTTACGGTGTTTCCGAGTGCGCGCATGAAAGGTGCTAAATGGTTAACTTCTTCGCCAC
>CAMOLN010000037.1 GCA_946618745.1 uncultured Alphaproteobacteria bacterium
TTTGCCTTTGGACGATTTGATAAAATCTCTTGTTGCTGAAGCTCAAATGCCTCATGCCGATGAGTAAAACATTATATATGCGATAATAGGTTGCTTTTTTAAGCAACCTTTTTTTTATTCCAAAATTCCGTTGACATCACTGCAAAAATGCAATATCTCATAAGCAACAATTTTCTATAATTATTTTTTTATAAGGAGAACAAAATGAGTGCAATTATAGATATTCATGCTCGCGAAATATTGGATTCTCGCGGCACCCCCACGGTTGAGGCCGAAGTTGTTTTGCAAAGCGGAGCTTTCGGACGTGCCGCCGTGCCCTCCGGTGCTTCCACCGGTGTTCACGAGGCGGTTGAGTTGCGTGACGGCGACAAAAAGCGTTTTGGCGGCAAAGGTGTTTTGAAAGCCGTTGAAAACGTTAATGACAAAATTTATGATGCTTTGGCCGGTCTTGATGCCGAGGATCAGATTGCTATTGATAATACTATGATTGAACTCGACGGCACTGACAACAAGGGCAAGTTGGGGGCTAATGCAATTTTGTCAGTATCTTTGGCAGTTGCCAAAGCCCAGGCTGAAGAGGCCGAGTTACCGTTGTATCGTTATATCGGCGGCACAATGGCTCGCACCTTGCCTGTTCCGATGATGAACATCTTAAACGGCGGCAAACACGCTGACAACCCGATTGACATTCAAGAATTTATGATTATGCCGGTATCTGCCTCCAATATTCGTGAGGCGATTCGCATGGGTGCCGAGATTTTCCAAACCTTGAAAAAGAACTTAAAAGCAGCCGGTCACAATACCAACGTTGGCGATGAGGGCGGTTTTGCTCCTAATTTGCAGTCGGCTGATGAGGCTTTGTCTTTCATTGTTAAATCGATTTCCGATGCCGGATATAAACCGGGTGATGATGTTGTCTTGGCTATTGATGCCGCCTCATCTGAATTTTATGAAAACGGCAAATATGAAATGCGCGGCGAGGGCAAATCATACAGCAGTGCCCAAATGGTTGCTTTCTATCAAGATTTGTGCAATCGTTTCCCGATTTTCTCAATTGAAGACGGCATGGCCGAAGACGATTGGGATGGTTGGAAAATGTTGACTGATGCATTGGGTGACAAAGTTCAGTTGGTTGGTGATGACTTGTTTGTTACCAATCCGGCTCGTTTGGAACAGGGCATTGAGAAAAAGGTTGCCAATTCTATTTTGATTAAAGTTAACCAAATCGGCACCTTAACCGAAACCTTAAAGGCGGTTGATATGGCTCATCGTCATGGCTATACTGCGGTTTTATCGCACCGTTCCGGCGAAACCGAAGATGCCACAATCGCTGATATTGCCGTTGCAACAAATTGCGGACAAATCAAAACCGGCTCTATGTCGCGCACTGACCGCATGGCCAAATACAACCAGCTCATCCGTATTGAGGAAGAGTTGGGCGATATGGCGGTATATGCCGGCAAATCGATTTTGAAAAAATAGATTTTGTTGATAAATTTAAAGCACCCTCGATAGATTCGAGGGTGTTTTTTTTATGTTATTCTCGAACGTGTCGCCGTTCTTTTTTTTGTGTCATTCTCGGGTTCCTTTTTTATGTCATTCTCGGGTTTAACCCGAGAATCCAAATCAAACAATACATCATATTTTTTTGGATTCTCGGATCAGGTCGCTATCGCGACACGTCCGAGAATGACTGAACAGACCGAGATCACTACGTCGCTCGTTATCACTCCCTCCTCGTGATGACATCTATTATAAGGGTTTGGGATTTATGAGCAACACCTGTCCCGGGTTTGGGCATAAGCAGATTTAAGATAAACAAAAATCAAACAACGCATGAAAACTTCCTTATTCGTTAACTGTCTGAGCAAACGCGTTAAGCGTTGGCGAGTTTTAACGAACATACGTGGTGTTTGATTTTTGCTTAAATCTGCTTCGCCCAATGACTTTTGGTTACTTTTGGTCATTCAAAAGTAACATAAATCACCATTCCGATGGCTTTTTTGCTACGCCAGTCCGAGACTGTTTGACCATTCAAAAGTAGCGTAAGAATAAAAGAATAAGCCGATATCACCACGTCGGTCGTTATCACTCCCTCCTCGTGATGACATTTATTTTTTTGGTTACTTTTTGTTGTCAAAAAGTAACATAAATAAACCAGTCCAATGACTTTTGGTTACTTTTTGAAAGTAACGCAAAAAAACAAAACATTAATTAATTTTTGTTTTTGCCGATAATCTTCTTCCCTCCCATATAGGGCTGTAATTTCTCCGGAATATTAACTGTTCCGTCGGCATTTTGATGATTTTCAATAAAAGGCACCAAAGCGCGCGGTGTGGCAATTCCGGTATTGTTTAAGGTATGCACAAACTTAACTTTGCCGTCAGCGTTTTCTCTATAACGCAAATTGGTGCGGCGAGCCTGCCAATCGGTAATGTTGGAGCAAGAGTGAGTCTCGCGATAACAATTCTGGCTCGGCACCCAAGCTTCCAAATCATATTGCCGATATTTCGGTGCACCCATATCGCCGGTGCAAATATCCAACACTTGATAAGGAATTTCCAAATCTTGCAAAATTTCTTCAGATATTTGCAACAATTTTTGATGCCATTTCTCACTTTCGGCCAAATCATTTTTACAAATCACAAATTGCTCGGTTTTCATAAATTGGTGAACCCGCACCAGACCGCGGGTGTCTTTGCCGGCGGCTCCGGCCTCACGACGAAAACACGGCGAAAATCCGGCATATAAAATCGGCAGTTGATTTTCGTTTAAGATTTCATCAGCATGCATCGAGTTCAAAATCAATTCCGCCGTGCCCGAGAGATAAATATCATCAGCCGGCATATAATAAATTTCATCACGCGAAAACGGCAAATATCCCTGACCATATAAAGGTTTTTCTTTGGATATTGCCGGCACTGTAATCACTGTAAAACCTTTATCGCGCAACTTATCCAACACCATCATGTGCATAGCCAGTTCCAATTTGGCCAAATCATTTTTAATCGCATAAGTGCGAGTTCCGGAAATGCGGGCAATACGTTCCATCTCGCCCCAGTCGTTCAAATCCATCAATTCAATATGATCACGCGGGGTAAAATCAAATTTTTTCGGCTCACTCCATTTGCGGATAACCACATTTTCACTGTCATCTTTGCCATCGGGACAATCCTCACTCGGCATATTGGGCAACCCTAACATCAGCAAGTCATAATCAGCCTGAGCCTTGTCTAATTCGACTTGCTTTTCCTTCATATCTTCGCCGATTTGCTTGCTTTTAGCAATAATGGCGGCTTTTTCCTCTGCCGGCGCCGATTTTATGGCGGCACTCAGCTTGTTTTTTTCTTCCGCTCCTGCTTGCACGGCGGTTTTCAACTTGTTTAATTCTTTATATTGGTTGACTAAGGCATCAATTTTTTCGGCTCCATAGCCTTTGCGTCCGAGTGATTTTTTAACCTCATCACTGTGTTCGATAATATATTTAATATCCGGCATAACTGTTACAATCCTATAAATTTACTGTTGATTTAAATTCCGCACCATAATAATATACGACAAAATAATTTCAATAAAAAATTACAAAGGTAATATTAAAATGTTTGAAGATAAGACTGTTTTAACCGGCGTAAAGCCCACCGGAACTCCGCATATCGGTAATTTAGTCGGAGCTATCAGACCGGCTATTGAGCTTGGAAATAAAGTACTTGATGCCGGAGGAAGGCATTTTATGTTTGTGGCGGACTATCATGCCATCAATGCTGAAAAAGATCCGGTAATGTTAACGCAAAAAATCAAGGAAGTTGCGTGCGTTTATTTGGCATTCGGACTTGATCCCAATCGTTCGGTGTTTTATCGTCAATCTGACGTGCCAGAAATTTTAGAATTTACCACCATCTTATATGCCTATACTCCCAAAGGTTTTATGAATAAGGCTCACGCTTATAAAGCTTTTGTCGATAAAAATCTTGCCGCTCAAAAACCTGATGATGATGGTATCAATATGGGGCTTTATACTTATCCGGTTTTGATGGCAGCGGATATTTTGTCATTTGACACCGATGTTGTTCCCGTTGGCAAAGATCAGGTTCAGCACGTTGAAATTGCCCGTGACATTGCCGGAATTATTAATGCTCATTACAACAAAGAATTGTTAAAGTTACCGGAATATTCTTTAACTAAAAATGCAATTCTTGTCCCCGGTCTTGACGGTCGCAAAATGAGCAAATCTTACAATAATGTTGTTCCTATTTTTGCTGATGATGCCGCTATCAAAAAGGCGGTTTATACCATCAAAACCGATTCGCGTCCGTTAGAAGAGCCCAAAGATCCTGATTCGGTTTTGGTTTATCAGATTTACCAAGCTGTTGCCGCTCCCGAGCAGGTAAAAGCAATGGCCGAAGGCTTGCAACAAGGCAAATTGGGTTATGGTCATGTAAAAAACATGTTGCTTGATGCAATAATCAATTTGGTGAAAGAGCCGCGTGAAAAATACAATTACTATATGGCGCATTTCAACGAGGTTGAGGGTATGTTGGAAGCAGGCCGCGACAAGGCTCGTCCTGTTGCTCGCCGCACTTTGGATCGATTAAAAAATACCGTCTTCGGTCGTTGATTTTGCTTGCTACCACCATTTTTATGTGCTACAATGCAACGCAGATATGGAGAATTAAATGCCTACAAGCAAACAGGTTATTAAAACAAGCACCAAAATAGCTTTAACTACGACTATCGCAGCTTCGTATGTTGCAAAATATGGTTTATCTTTTACAACCGGTTTGGCTAAAACTTTATATGGCGGCGCTCTTAATATGGCTAATGATTTTGCTCCGGTAAATATTAATTTCGGTACTGGCAACTATCTGCTTAATTCGGCACAAGATTTGGCTGATAAAGGCTGTGATTCTTTAATAAAAATGCAAAAATATGTAAGGGGCAGAATATAGTGCGCCATGCCTCTGACTATCAGGTTATAATATCTGATCAGGGAATACCGGTATTTACGCTTCCCTATAGTGATGCGGCAGTTGAGGGTTCGGTTATGCTTTATGATGGCGGAAATCATGCAACTTTGTATCGCAATCAAAATGATGTTATTCTCTTGGATTATCTTCCTGCCGAGTTGAAACCGGTATTGAACAAATGCTCTTGGGCCGCAGTTTTAGAAACAAATAATGATGGCTCCGAGATTATGCGCGATTATAAAGTAGCGATAAAAAAAGTAAAAATTAATCCGCATATTGATAATATGCCATAACCCCTCTTGACTCTTAAGTTTGGCTGTATTAAAATCCCCGCCGAATAATGATTTTTTTTGAGGGTAAAATGTTTAAGCGCAAAATATTGATATTACCGATTATCACCATTATCCCCTAGGGGGATCGTGCTTTATATTTTATTTTTTTTATTCTCGTTTTTTTTAATTTAATCAAGTTAATTTTAGGGCGTTTTATCAATGAAACATTATGCAGATATCAAGGCAAAGCCGGACTTTGCCGCAATGGAAAAAGAAATCCTGAAGTTTTGGGATGAAGATCATACTTTTGAAAAATCGGTTCACAATCGTGACGGCGCCGCCGAATTTGTGTTCTATGACGGCCCTCCTTTTGCCAACGGCACTCCGCACTACGGCCATATCATGGTGTCTTATGTTAAAGATGTGGTCGCCAGATTCCAGACCATGTTGGGCAAAAAAGTTGAGCGTCGTTTAGGTTGGGATTGCCATGGTTTGCCGGCCGAAATGTCCGCCGAAAAACAGCTTGGTGTGTCCGGTCGCAAGCAGATTGAGGCCTATGGTATTGAAAAATTCAATAATTTTTGCCGCGCCGACGTGCTTAAATATTCCGGCATTTGGGTTGATATGTTCAAACGCATCGGTCGCTGGGTAGATTTTTCCAATGATTATAAAACCATGAATCTTCCTTTTATGGAAAGTGTAATCCACAATTTCAAAGAGCTTTATGATAAAGGTCTGGTTTATGAAGACTATCGCGTTTTGCCTTATTCCTGGGCAGCGGAAACTCCGCTTTCTAACTTTGAGGTTAATCAGGGGTATCAAGACAAAACCGATTTTGCCATAACTATTATGTTCAAACTTGAAAACGGCATGAAAATTCTTGTTTGGACTACTACTCCTTGGACCTTGCCTTCCAATTTGATGTTGGCGGTGGGCAAAGATATTGATTATGTAATCATGGAAGAAGACGGTCAAAAATATATTCTCGGACGCGCTTTGCTCGGTCGCTATAAAAAACAGCTTGAAAATGCGAAAGAGGTCGGTTCGCTTAAAGGTTCCGATTTGGTCGGTATGAGCTATGAGCCGATGTTCCCGTATTTTGCTCACTTAAAAGAAAAAGGTTGTTTCAAAGTTCTCTCCGGTGAATTTGTATCAACCGAAGACGGAACCGGCGTTGTCCATATTGCTCCCGGTTTCGGTCAGGACGACTTTGATGTTTGTCGTGCTTATGATGAGCATTTTCCGGTTATTTGCCCGGTTGACGAGGCCGGCAAATTTACTTCGGAAGTGCCTGATTATCAAGGTAAACAGGTTTTTGAAACCAACGAGCCGATAATGCAATGGCTCAAAGAAAACGGGCTTTTGGTTAAAAAAGAGCAATACACTCACTCTTATCCGTTCTGCTGGCGCACCGATACTCCGCTGATTTATAAAGCTATGTCATCATGGTTTGTCAAAGTTACCGATTTCCGTGATGAAATGGTCAAGAATAATCAACAAATCAACTGGGTTCCCGACCATATTAAAGACGGTCGCTTCGGTAAATGGTTGGAAGGTGCCCGCGATTGGTCTATTTCGCGTAATCGTTTTTGGGGTACACCGATTCCGGTTTGGAAGTCGGACAATCCGCAATTTCCGCGTGTAGATGTTTTCGGTTCAATAGCCGAGATTAAAGAAAAAACCGGTTTTGAGGTTACCGATTTACACAAACCTTACATTGATGATGTGGTATATCCTAACCCTGATGATCCGTCGGGCAAAACCATGATGCGCCGTGTCGGTGATGTGTTTGATTGCTGGTTTGAGAGTGGCTCCATGCCTTATGCTCAAGTGCATTATCCTTTTGAGAACAAGCAATGGTTTGAAGATCATTTTCCGGCTGATTTTATTGTTGAGGCTATCGATCAAACCCGCGGTTGGTTCTACACTCTGACTGTTCTTTCTACCGCTTTGCACAACAAGCCGGCATTTAAGAATTGTATCTGCACCGGATTGCTGATGGCCGAGGGCGGACAAAAGCTTTCCAAACGCTTAAAGAATTACCCCGATCCCAACGAAGTGTTGGAAAACATCGGCTCGGATTCTCTGCGGTGGTTTTTGGTATCATCTCCGGTCTTAAAAGGCGGTAATCTGGCGGTTGATAAAGAGGGTAAAGAAATTGCCAAAGCCACCCGCGAGGCTTTGATTCCTTTGTGGAATGCTTTTTATTTCTTCACTTTATATGCCAATGCCGAAAGCTATCAAGCCAAAGAAGTTTACACTTCCTCTGATGCTATGGATAATTATATCTTATCCAAGTTGAAAAAACTCGGTGAAACAGTAAAATCCGGCATTTCTTCTTATGATGTTGCGGTTGCCTGCGATGCCGTTGCCGCTTTTATTGAGGTGTTAAACAACTGGTATATTCGCCGCACGCGCGATCGTTTTTGGG
>CAMOLN010000038.1 GCA_946618745.1 uncultured Alphaproteobacteria bacterium
TGGCTTCGCAGTCGCCGCAACGAAAGGCGTTGCTGTTGCAGATAGGTTACGAGCCACAAGATGTTAAGCCGGCAGATATTGATGAAACTCCAATAAAGGGTGAGAAGCCGAGCCAATATGTTAAACGAATGGCATTGGAAAAGGCTTTAAGCGTTGCCAAAGATAATCCTAAAAGGGTGATTTTGGCTTCAGATACGGTGATTGTGACCGGAAGACGCATAATTCAAAAAGCTAAATCTGATACGGAACAATGTAAAGTTATGAAAATGTTGTCTGGTAAAACTCATAAAGTTTTGACAGGAGTATGTGTAATTAATAAAGCCGGTAAAATAGCATTACGGTTGAATGTTAATAAGATAAAAATGAAAAGACTGTCACAAAAAGAGATTGATGAATATGTAGCTTCGCATGAATGGCAAGGATGTGCCGGATATCGTATAGAAGGTCTTATGGGAGGTTTTGTGGAACAATTAATCGGTTCATACAGCGGCGTAGTCGGATTGCCGTTGTATGAAGCACGTAATTTGTTAATAGGAGCCGGAGTAGAGTAAAATGTTAGATGTTATTGTTGTTGAAGAAAAAAATGATTTGAAGAAAATTGCCGGATTGCAAAATGGAATTTTGCGCGAGGTGTTTTTTTATGATGAAAAAAAAATTAATGAAGGAAATATTTATTTAGGGAGAATAGTTAAAAAGATTGCAACGGCTAATGGTAAGAAGAGCTATTTTGTAAATGTGGGAGGCAATGAAGTATTTATTAATGCTCAAGAGAAGGAATTGGAAGATTTGGAAGCCAACGAAGGTCAGGATATTGTGTTGCAGATTAGTCAAGAATCTCATGCAGAGAAGAATGCAAAAGGGGTGAGATTTTTACAACTGGCCAGTGATAATATGGTGTTTTGTCCTTATGGTGAGGGAGTGAATATTTCTCAAAAAATAACAGATGAGGCAAAATGTGAAAATTTGTATGATTTGGTAAATGAGCAGGTTGGCGAATCGGGGGGATGGATTGTGAGGACTCATGCCGCCGATGCTTGCGCTGATGATATTATTAAAGATATGGCGGAATTAAAGAATTTGTTTGCTGATATTATGAGCAAAGCAAAAAATGCTAAAGGACCAACGTTGCTTTATGCGAGAGCCAATGGTTTAGAGGAAATGATTGCGCGTAACAAGGGATATTTAACCAAGTTGGTGGTGAATAATCATTTAACTGAGCAAAAATGGCAAGAAATGTTAGACGTTGAATATGATGCCGAACCATTTAAGAAATACGGAATAGAAGAGCAGATAGATGAAGCATTGCAAAAAGAAATTAAATTGCCTTGCGGAGGAAGAATTTTTATTGAGGAAACAAGAGCCTTGACGGCGATTGATGTGGATAGCGGAGGAAGTTTGGAACAAGGCAGTTTGGGCCGTTTGAATAATGAGGCAGCGACAGAGATTGCCAGACAGATTATTTTGCGCAATTTATCCGGTAAAATAGTAATTGATTTTGCCGGTTTTGCCGAATTTAAATTTTTGAAAAATACTATGGAAATATTGGAACAAGGACTACGGAGTGACTTTGCAAAATCGCGCGTTTTGGGATTGACCAGGGCAGGAAATGTTGAGGTTTTACGTAGTCGCCGACATCCATCATTAAGTGCGGTGTTGATGACCGAGTGTGAAATTTGCCAGGGATTAGGGATGGTTATGAAATGAAGTGCCCAATATGTAAAAAAGAATTTGAGGATATGAAATATCGTCCGTTTTGTTCGAAAAGATGTGCTGATATAGATCTTGGAAATTGGTTTAATGAAAAATATTCTTTTGAGGCACAAGAAATTGATGAAGATGATTTAGTAGAATTGTCCGAGGCTCAAAAATCAGATAAAAATAAAGCGCAATAGAATTATTGCGCTTGTTCTTCTTCATTTTCAAATTCCTCGTATTGACCATCGTCGGTGTTGGGATCATAGTCTATGCCAAGCTTGGCTAGCATATCGTCATTTGCATCATCACGTTGGGCAACAACCCAATCCGGGACATTTGGAGCCGGAGGTAATTTAGCCAAGGCTTTCATGTGAGAATCAAGATACCAACGAGGAGAATCGGCCATAATCGGACGATCAATAGATCCTTGCATCAGAACTACTTGTTTTAACATCGGTAAACTCAACAGTTGAGTTGCAGATACCGCAGAAATCCCTTGTAATTGATAGCTTACATTTTTAGCAAAAGGATTAGAGCCTTTAGAAAATGAAATACCTTCGTTTTTAGAAAATGAAGTGGTTTGCACGGTTTTGTTACCAATCATTTTAGAAAAACGCTGAGCGGTTTGCTCGTTGTTTTGCGAAAGAATTACTTTGCAAGCGGTGGTAGAAATAACCGTTTCCAAATCATCTTTGCCGTATTTACCTGATATTTGCCCTAAATCTTGACCGATTAATAAATATGATACTCTTTGACCACGTCCGACAGCCGGTCCGTCAATAACTGCTTTCAGTTTAGGCATAGTCGGAAATTCATCTAGAACAAACAGTGCATCGTAAGGTCCCATTTTGCCATCGGTAGGATTAACAAAGTTAGGTTTATTAGCGATAAGGTATGATGACATTAAGTCGATGAAAATGCCGGAAATAACGCTTAGGGCGCGAGCATCAACCTGGTTTACCGACAGGTAAACCGAGATAGGTTTCATTTCACCGGTAACAGGATCTTTCATGCCACGCAAATCCTTAAATGTTAAATCAGAAAAACTTGTGCGTGCAACTACGGCAGCGTTTTTGAATATACCGATTCCGGCAAAGGCAGTTGACATAACCGACCCTCGTTCTTTATCGGGCATAGAGCTTAATTGGCTTAATTCAATAATAGCACGTTGAGAATAACCGAATTTGCGAGCTTCTTCAATTGCATCTTCTAGAAGGTCGCGCATGGGGTCGGCCATAGCCGCCATTTGATCACCCTCGTCCATACGACGTTTTATTTCTTGAGATTGTTTAATTTGGGCTTCGGTAATCCATTCCAAAATCATAGCAATACAAGCTTCGTGTCCTATCCATCGTTCAGGTAGTAATGCCCATGAACCAATCGGAACATAATTGTCAATATTGAGTGAGCCTTCACGTAAGTTTTGCAATGCGCGGGCAGCTTGAGGGTCATTCATTTCCATATAATGATTTTCAAGTGTTTTTTTATCATTTTCATCAAGTTTGCCTTCGTAAATGCGCCCGATAAAATAGTCGTTAGCACGCGCCTTTTCACATTTACAAACAATGAAATTGATGAAGCCGGTGAGGGCAGCACGACCGGTGTTCGACCAGTGAGGATCTGCATTACCTTTGGGGTCTTCAACCAAAACTTTGCACATTGAATCCACATACATATCGCGAGCAGGACCGGGAGCAGGGATTGCTGTGGGAGAGAGAGGATTCCATGATGGGTAATAAATTCCTTTTTCGGGATCGTCTTCCATACCCCAGTTGATGATGAAAACAGGTCCGACTTTAGCACGAGCTCCGGAAGTTGAAAAGCACAATTCTGGTTTAGGGTCGTTTACGATAATACTGAGTTTAGGAGAGTGAAAGATAGTAGGAATAACCACTCCGGCAGTTTTACCGGTGCCCGGAGGAGCGCAACAAAGGGTTGATAAGGTTTCTTTCAGTAATAACATTTTGCCGTTGAATTTGCCGACAACCTGGCAAAAACCATCAAAGCCGAGCAGAGGCATTTTACGAATATCGCTTTCGGTAGCCAAACGGGCAGAGCCATGGACATTGGATTGAAATTTATAGGGGTTTAAAACCATACCGCCGATTAAACCTATCGGTAAAACCAAAAAAGGCAGAGCGGGTATCCACAAACTTAAGGAAAAGGGGCCGCTATAGTTAAACAATTGTTTTGCCCAAATCCAATAGCGATTGTATAGAAATCCGTTGCGATGGATTACAAGAGAGAAAAATTTGGAAATGTCGGCAAAAGTTTCTTTGGAAATGCCATTACCAACCAAGTAAGCCAAAGGTAAAGCCGTTATAAAAAGAATTAAGGTAATAACGGCGACAACAATTGCGGTTATACACATCCAGCGCACCGCATTATTATATTCTTTCCATTCCTCGCCTTCTTTAGTAGCCATAATATCCTCACTATGATTTAATTGTCATTGTTACGTAATAGTTTTTTTAGCTTATCTAAAATTGCTTTGTCAATATGTCCGTCAGCATCGTCCAGTTTTTTTGCAAATAAAGGTATTTCTTTAGGTGTGCCGCGGTCAATACGGGTTACATTTATGTGCAAATCTTTCCATATATCAAACATATCTTCAGCATTGATGATGTTGCCGATTTGTTCTATTACATAGGCATTAACCTTAAATTTGAGATCAGCTGCTGCCAATTTGTCATTAAGGGCAGTTTGGGCAATAGCAATTTTACGAACCGGCGATATTCGATGAGAGCTTTCGGAAAACCATAAAGGTTCTTCATCGTTAAATCGTTCTTCATCAGCTAGCCAATCGCCGATTTCTTTGTCGTTAAGGCAAAGACAAATGGAATTGGAAGAAATACCTACAAAGTCGATGAATACCTCATTTAATGTTACTCCGGAAATAACCTCATAACCTTTTTGTTTCAACACTTCAAAAGTTGAATTTGAATGATAATTTTTAGGTTTGGTTTCTCCGGCAGGTGCATCATTGCGTTTTTTGCGCGGAGCAGGTTTGGTATTATCAATTTGCGGAGCGATGGGGGATGATGAAGGAGTTAATGTAGGTTTGGTTTCGGGGGTATTTTCTTCAAATAAATCAAAATCGAACGAAGTATCATCATCGCTAATTTCAAACAGAGAGTGAGAAAATTCTTTGGGAGCAGGTTTGGGAGCCGGCTTGTTTTTAGAACCAGGTGCACCTGGTTTATAAGGAATTCCGGTCAGTTGAGCGCGTCGTTCGGGCGATAAATTAGGAGTGTTTTCGGCCAAAGAGTAATGAGGATTTTTGGATTTGGGCGCGGCGGATTTTTTGGAGACCGGAGCAGCCGAAGGTTGCGATGGAGGCAGTAAATTGTTAAGATTGTTTTTGAACAGACGATTAAAGAGACTACACATAGAGAGCCAGACGCTTCTGAAAAGATTTTCCCAGTTGATAATGCTTAAAGCTGCCCAGATGGTAATCCATACCGGTATAGCCGCAAATATGATCATGAGAAAAGCCCATTCTTTGGTTTCATCAATAACCCAGCCGGAACGCCAAAGATTCCAGGCGTGTTGCCAGTGGGTGAGACGGAAAATATCAAAATGCCAGTTGGTCATTAAAATAACGCGAACGCCTTCAATGAACAACACACTCCATAATATTCCAACAACGGTTATTCGTAATAACACAAAAGCAGCCCTCAATGGTTAACTCCAATACATTTTAGGTTATGATAACCGAAATTGGTTAAAAAAGCACTTATTTTATTCATCGTCGGATCTTTTTTTTCGGATTTGGGTGCGAATGTTTTGGGAACTTTCCGCTTTTGCCGGTTTCATTGAAGTTAACTCTTCTTTTATTTCTTCGGCACGCTGTTGGCTTGATTTGAGGTTGCGGATAACAACACGTTCATTGGAAAAACTTTTTTCATTAAACAGGCGGCGCAATCCTTCTAAAGGAGAAATAATAAATTGCAGATAGTTGACTTTGAGTGCTTTACGCAAACCGATAAACCAAAATATCGGTAATAAGGCCAAAGCAACAAACAAAGCAATATCCATAGGGGATTTGATAATTCCGCCGCGATTCCAATATTCGCGCATAATGGACCATGATACGTCAGAGGTAAAGTCAAAGTTCCAAACAGCAATAAATAATGCTCGAAATACACAGCTAAACAGAAATGTCCAAGCAGTAATAATCAATAATGATCTGATCAAACGTAGAATTTTTTTCATAATGATTCCTTAGCGCGAATTTCCGTTATTTCTTTGGGTAGGACGAGGATTTTTTTGGGAATCTTGAACGTGTAACATCCGCTCTTTAAGACGATTTAATCTTTCTCTTCGGCGTTCTATATCATCTTTTACAGAGTTAAGTGTGTTATTTTCTTTTTTCAAAGTTTCCAGGTTTTGAATTAAAACTTCTGTAGCAGCAATATGTCCGGCAAAGGTTTCCGGTAAAGTTAAAGGTTTTTCTTCAGAAATTCTTTCACTTTTATTTTTATCTTTACCCTCAAATAATGTTCTAACCTCATCGGGAAATGGTTGACTTTGAGCTTTGTTACATTGATTTTTGGCCATTTCTATCAAAGCTTCGTTAGAGGGAACTTCTTTGCCATTTCTACGAGCCTGTTGAAAACGCCAGAACATTTCGTGTGCATTCGCTAATTCTTCTTCTTTTTGTTTTCCATTTTTAATTTGTTGGTTTTGTTTATTAAATTTTCTTTTATTAGGATTTTGAGAATATTGGTTGTTCAGAACATATTGCGCATAATATTCGGCAAATAAATCGGCTTGATTACAGAGCTCGTTGGTGGGAGAACCAAATTGATGAATTTCTTCCACACCTTTTGTTAAAAAATTTTTTCGAGCTGTTACAATTGCGTTAACTATTTGTTGGTTATTGTTCAGTAAACTTTCATCTTGTGTTGATAATTTCATACCTAAAGTTTGATCTAACTTTAAATTATAAATTCTTTCAAGTGTCTTCATATCAACGTTAACGCCTTGATCATTAAGTATGTTTGAAGCGTCAACTAATTGGACCTTAGTGGTCATGGCTTGCACAGCTTTAAATTTTGCTGGCGAAAGATCTTCCACAGTCATAGCGGAATCAACCCATTCTCCCTTCTGTTTGCCATTTTCTTCTTTGATTTGATAGAATTTATATTTATTGCCTTGTAATTTCAGTCTTCCGCTACCAATTCGTTCAAACAGTTTTTTGGTTTCATCCGGCAAGGGGGCATTAAGGGATTGCCGAGCAGCTTCAATAGCTTCAATAGCTTCTTGGTGGTTTTTACGAATATCTTCCATATTATCGTTATCGGGGGAGAGTTTTTTGTAGACGGAAGAAGCTGCTGATTTGGTCAATTCTTTACCGCCGCGCCATAACTTACTCCCTCCTTTTTCCAACCAGCGAGCACCTTCGTATAGAACAGCTGAAGGAATGCCGCAACCTTTATCAAGACACCAAGCGATACCTGCTTCTAACCATTCCTTCATAAGATAATCAATGATATCGCCATCAGACATTTTGATTTTTTCGTCATCATAATGACCGAGATCGAGAGGTTCATCGCCTTTTTTAATTGTGGCAGCTTTTTGGTTGTTGGAATTTTCGGTATTTTGTGTCGGATCGGGCTGAGTAGGTTCTTCTTCGTTGACAGTTAAGGTTGGTTGTTCGGTATTTTCGTGGACAGTTAAACCTTCTTCTTGTTCATTTATATTTAGGCCGTGAAGTTCATTTTGACGTAATTTAGCTCTTTCTTCAGCGGAAAGTCCTTCCATCTTTTGTGCACGTTCTGCTAACCGATCGATGCCTTGAGTATTGTTATCAAGGCCAAGATTTTCTCGAGCTAATGGTTTAAATTTTTTCCGTTGTTCTTTTCTGATCTCTTCTGTGGTTGACATTATTGCCTCCTTATAGAATCCTTATTTATTCGCATTATAGCAAGTATTTCATCTTTTGTCCA
>CAMOLN010000039.1 GCA_946618745.1 uncultured Alphaproteobacteria bacterium
ATGCAAGCCGATAGCTGCCACTACTTCGGGGTTTTCATATTTAGTCAAAGCTAAATACCAGTTTGAGCCGTCGGTTTCTCCTCCATAGTTACGAAATGCTCCCCATTCATAAGGACTGCCGATTACACGGCTAACCGTAAAGTTTTCATCTTCAGCCGTTTCATCATCCGGCGCTGTCAAAAACATGGTATTGGCGCCCTCATAACCGTCACGATTGAGTGAATTTACAATCACTTTATAGTCGCCCTTAACATTACCGGTCAAAGTGATTAAACCTGATTTTACCGTTTCGTTGGCCTTATCAACTTCTATATCAACTTTTAAGGTTTGATTTTCTTCCAACGGCCAATCAAAATCTCGTGAATTGATGTCTGCTTCGGTGCCCATGCGCATTACCCCATTTGCTCCGATAGCAATATTTTCCGCTCCACTGACCTTTTGATTGAAGACTACTTCACCACTATCATCACCCAAAACATTAAGATAATAATATTGACCGTCAACATCATCGTTGAAAGTTATAGAGCCGCCGTTTTCGGCACGTAGATTCAAATTAACTATCCCAGTTGCTGTGCCGAGCATATAAATAGCATTAGATTCACTGTTGACTGTATTACCCTCAAATAATGATGTGCCATTATCCGCACTTACATTCAAATTTTTGCTTGAATATATCGCGCCGCCTTTTGAATTACCATTACCGATAACCGTATTATATAAAAAGTTGGAATTTACAATATCACCGATTGCTCCGGTATTAAATACAGCTCCTCCTTGAACATAACCACTGTCAGATTGAGCACTATTACCGACAAAATCACCTTGTATTGAGCCAATAACACCGCTGCTATCAAACTGACCGGATAAAGGCATATTATTGATAGCTGTTCCGGTAATGTTAGATAAAGGCGATATTGCTCTATTACCGATAAAATTGGCATCTATATTATTAATTATACCATGGTTATCAATTACACCGCTATGAATAAACTTTCCTTCAGCTCCAGAACTTTGCGACCAGTTATTCACAAAATTACCGTTAATACTGTCGATAGTACTGGCATTAGCAGCAGAACTAGAATAAGAATATATAAAACCGCCGACTACATTTCCTGCTGTGGCAGTGCTGTGATTACCGACAAAAGCACCGGTTAATTCGGCTATATCAGCCGGACCAGTTACATGAATAGCACCACCGTAAGCAGTAGCACTTCCGGTCGCCGAAGTTGAATTGTTTACAAAATCGGAAATAATACTTACTCCGGAAACTCCGCTGGCTAATGAATATATTGCTCCGCCTTGAGAATTTCCGCTGAGATCAGTAAATAATTTATGATAAACATCTTCCGAAGAAAAATTACCGGTTACTCGGGCAGAAGTAGTATATTCTTCAGGAGCTGTATAGGTATAATAAAAATTCTGTCCGTTGATATTGACCGCTGTGCCGCCGTTATCAGTATCGGACCATGTTACTTTAGGGGAAGTCAAACTATTGAGATAAGAGCTGGTTACAACAAATTCTTCATCAGCAAAGGCCGAGGTAGTCAAAAAAGTTCCGCTTAAAAGAATCGCTAATGTTTTTTTACTTTTCATCACACAAAATTCCCTTCCAATGGATATAAAATATAGTCGTATATTATAATTGATAGTTTAATTTATAGTTAACCGATAAAAAAAGAATCCTGTTTTTAATGACAGGATTCTTTAATTAATATGCTTGATAAAAATTAAGCTATTATATTGGGTGTTATTTTAGACTCCACCGATTTGATTTTACTTTTAACACCGGTGCGAAGATTGCTTAATTGTTTAGCCTTAAAAAAATCAATAGTGCGATTATTAACTACCAAATGACGAATATCGGAAGAAACGCGACGCTCTTCCAACTTTAGTTCGCAAAGCTGTTGTAACAACTTAGCGGAGGCATTTTGATTAAACATATATGAGTGACCTTTCAAATAAAAGCTCTTATCAACTGATATTTTTTACTGGAAAACGTTCCAATATATGTCATATTATACATCAAAATTCATAAATTTGCAACAATAAAATGAGGACATATAAATATGAAAAAAATCAAAAGGATAGGTATTTTAACTTCCGGTGGCGATTGTGCCGGACTAAACTCGGTAATCAGCTCGGTTGTTGCCGCTGCAGAAAAAAAAGGCTGGGAAGTTTACGGAATCCATAACGGAACAGAAGGTATTACCGAATCGCCCCATGGTTATCAAGTACTGACTCTAAAAGATTTTTGTGATTCTCCTTGGCCGAGATTATCAGGATCCTATCTCGGTTCATTGAACAAAGGTTTACGAATCGAATCCTTGGAAGAAGTTTCCCAACGTTTTGCAAAAGGTGTAAAAGACTTAGGCCTAGATGCCATAGTTTTGGTCGGAGGTGATGGCAGCATGAATATTGTATCAAATATGAGCAGATGCTCCAAAGTTAAGATGATCGGTATTCCCAAAACCATTGATAATGATACTCCGATTACCGAATCGTCGGTAGGTTTTCAAACTGCTGTAGAATATTGTACCACTTCAATTGATAGTTTGGAATTGACGGCACGTTCACACAATCGGGCAATGATCATTGAAGTTATGGGAAGAGATGCAGGTCATTTGGCTATTCATTCGGCAATTGCCGGTCAGGCTGATGTTTGCTTGATTCCCGAAGTTCCTTATTCACTTGACGGTATAATCGAAAAACTTAAAGAAATTAAGGATCGCGGACGAAATCATGCCGTGATTGTGGTGTCAGAAGGCTGCAAAACCGAAGACGGTTACACTGTTTCGCAACGTTCTAATATGGTAGGCGAAAAGGTTTATGGCGGCATCAGCGAATACCTGAACGCCGAATTAACCAAACGCTATCATGGTATGCAATTTCGTTCGGTAACTTTAGGACATTTGCAACGTTCCGGTGTGCCTTCGGCACGAGACAGATTGTTGGCTTATTTATTCGGAGCTCATGCAGTGGAATTGTTAGACAAAGGTGAAGATCGTCGCATGGTTATTTGGAAAGACGGCAAAATATCTTCTGTTCCGTTGGCTGATGTGGTTAAAGCCGGAACAACTTTTGTTAATCCCAAAGGTAAATATGTTACCACGGCTAAAGCCTTGGGAATTTATGTCGGAGAAATTTAATTCAAATGATTTTTTAAACCCTATCCTTTGTGATAGGGTTTTATTTTGTTGAAAGACTGGTTTCCGTTATTACTTATAAAAGCAGCTCGACCAGAGCTGTTTTTTTATCATATAATTTATAAGGAGATTAGTTATGACAATCGGTGTTAGATATCCTACTTTTGCTTTTATTACCTCCGGCGGAGGTCAAGCTGATGACGGTATTCCGCCGCAACCCTTTGAAACATTTTGTTATGATTCTGCTTTGATGAATGCTAAAATCGAAAATTTTAATATCGTGCCTTATACTTCGGTTTTGCCGAAAGAATTGTTCGGTAATATTGTGCCTCTTAATGATAAAATTATCAAACATTTCAAACATGGTGCTGTTTTGGAGACTATTATTGCCGGAAACGGAGCTTCGCGTGATGACCACAAGGCTATTGCTACCGGTATCGGAATATGCTGGGGTAAAGACGATAAAGGTGAACTTATCGGAGGTTGGGCTGCCGAGTATGTGGAATATTTCGACACTCAAATTGATGATGATATTGCCAAAGGTCATGCCGAAATGTGGTTGAATAAATCATTAAAGCATGAATTGGAAATTCGCGGGGTGGAGAAACATTCGGAATTTCAGATGTGGCATAATTATGTGAATATAACACATCAATTCGGTTACAGCTTAACCGCGATGGGGTTCCTAAACTTTGAACAGGCCGAACCGGTAAAGTTATAATATAATTGCGGGGAATATTAATAATGAAAAAAACAAATATAATCAATAATGATGCCGCAACCAAATCCAATAAACTCGGCATGTGGGCTTTGGCTGCGATTGTAGTCAGCTCAATGATCGGCGGCGGCATCTATTCCCTGCCCCAAAACATGGCGGCGGGAGCTTCGGCAGGAGCCGTATTGTTAGCTTGGGTAATTACCGGACTGGGTATATATTTTATTGCCCGCACTTTTTCAATTTTATCAATGGCTAAACCGGAATTAACTACCGGCATATATTCTTACAGTCGGGCCGGTTTCGGATCATATATGGGTTTTATTATCGGGTGGTCATATTGGCTGTGTCAGGTATGCGGCAATGTCGGCTATGCGGTGATTACCATGGATGCTTTGAACTATTTTTATCCGGGATATTTTACCGGCGGTAATAATCTTGCTTCGATTATCGGCGGATCAATCATTATTTGGTTTTTTAATTTTTTTGTATTACGCGGTGTAAAACAAGCCAGTGTAGTTAATACCATCGGCACGATTATAAAAATTGTTCCATTGTTTTTATTTATTTTAATAATGCTGTTTTTGTTTCATTTAGATAAATTTGAGTTGGATTTTTGGGGTGAAGCCGTCAAAACCAAAGCTCAACTCGGCGATTTGAGCAGCCAAATCAAAAGCACTATGTTGGTTACTCTTTGGTCGTTTATCGGTATTGAAGGTGCTGTAGTAATGTCTAATAAAGCCAAGTCGCAATCAATCATCGGACCGGCAACAGTATTGGGATTTATGGGATGCTTGGGAATTTATATTCTGTTATCATTATTACCGTTCGGCTATATGGATCAAGCTGCGTTGGCAGAAGTTGCCAATCCCTCAACTGCGGGAATTTTGGAACAAGCCGTGGGTAAATGGGGGGCTTGGATTATGAATATCGGTTTGGTAATTTCAGTATTAACAAGTTGGTTGGCTTGGACGATGATAACCGCACAAATTCCGCAATCTGCGGCAGTTGACGGCACATTTCCCAAATGTTTTGCCAAAGAAAATGCCAAAGAAGCCCCAAGCGTGTCTTTAATTATAACATCGGCAGCCATGCAATTATTTTTATTGTTGGTATATTTTTCCAATAATGCTTGGAATACTATGTTATCAATTACTTCAGTTATGGTATTGCCGGCATATCTGACTTCTTGTGCTTATTTATGGAAGTTGTGCGAAGACGGAGAATATCCCAAAGGATTGATTTACAGCCGTGCCGGAGCATTATTTACCGCAATAGCCGGATCAATTTATGCATTATGGTTGATTTATGCCGCCGGTTTGAAATATTTATTATTGGCGGTGATTATCATTGCTTTGGGAATCCCGGTTTATATCAGAGCACGCAAACAAAATACCCCAGATGAACCGGTGTTTAAAAAATCAGAACGCTGCTTGGTTTGCGGGTTAATGTTGATAGCTTTGGTAGCAATCTATGCTTTGGCACGAGGATTGGTGCAAATTTAGTATTGACAAAATTTATTGCAATAATATATAGTAGCAGAACTTTACTTTATTATTAACTAAAAAAATTATTATTTATGTCTATAGTTCTTACAAAACAGGAAGCCTTGAGGCAAATTGCAAGATTAATCTGCGAAAACGGTATTGATGTGAGCGCAGTGGAGAATATGCTCCAATCAATTCCCGCTAGCCAGAAGTTTGATGTAGCCGTTGTCACTGATGACAATGGAACAATTGAGCGTCTGCCTCTGAACACTGGATCAGATATGTGCCCTATAGGGATTTATCCCTTCAAAAATGGCCCATTCAGTAATTTATACATTGAACTGACTGAACAGTCCTCTCAAACCCGCAAAGAGGCCAAAAGGCGGCAGAAGGGAAATCAAAGAATCCCTCCGCTTGATTTCTGGAAGAGTTTAAAGCCTGTTATTTCAGAGCTTAATGAAGCAATGAAACAATTGAGTGGCGTTCCTTTATCCGGAAGTTATTATGCCGAAATACCGGGAATACCGGGAAATTCTCAAAACGCAATCTGGACAATTGGTAAGTTTGGAGATATTTATCCAGATCACCAAGTTGCCAGAACACGGTATACAGGCTGTTAAAGAAAACACTCTCAGATTTGTTTCTGAGAGTGTTTTCTTATCAAATAAATTCATCTTTGACCGATTTATCCAACAAAGTGGCAAGCTCTTTAGTGCGCCATTCTTTCAAGATATTGTCATCAAACACATCTTCGGGAAATTGTTTGTCAACCTCCGGTTTTCCGGGGTGAAGCATAATTTCAACCGTTTGATATTGAGAAGGCACTTTAATTTGATGCAGTTTATCTCGCGAAATCTTACAGGTGTTGATGATGGAATAAAAATAAGTATCTGATTTATAACTAAAAAGCAATTTATCAATAACAGCACAAGTACTTAAAATCAGACTCTTTAGCAAGGCTCCATCTTTGAGCCATTCTTTAGATTGAGTTTGTCTGATAGTGCGCAGAGGGTTCTCGTTGATAAAACGCATTCGAGGAATATTATACTGTTGTTTAAGCTCTAATGAAGCCTTAAAAATCGCAGGGATCATGTGAATATGACGATGTGAATCAAGGTGAGTCAGTTTTATCCCCGAATTTAGAGCAAGTCTGATTTGAGCTTCTATCTCAGCTTTGGCCTGACGTTTAAGCTCCTTAGGGTGTAGCAAATTAAGAATTGCCAAATTTACAAAACCATTTTTGAAATGACCTTTATCATCAGTTAATAACGGAATTTCATGATGAGCTAAAGCAGCTTGTTGATTGGTGAGATTAATGTGCAGACCGATATTTAACTCCGGCATTGATTGAGCCATTTTAACCGCCTGCTCTGCCCATTTTAAGGTTATCATTATGCTGGTGGAATTAAGCACACCTTGTTTATGAGCTTGTTCAATGGCTTGGTTGACGCCTTGAGAAATACCAAAATCATCAGCATTAAAGATTATTTTATTTATCATTGTTTTTCTTTTCCTTATATTCGGCGATATAAAGCGGGCGACCTTTGACTTCCATGTGAATCTTGCCGATATATTCACCGATTATTCCTAAAACAATCAGTTGAACCGAACCGATAAAAATTACCGTTGTCATAATCGTGGCATAGCCTGGGGTGGGTTGTTTCATGATAAAATGTTCAATTATTACCCATAATCCCAAAATACCGGAAATAAAAGCGGTCAACAGCCCTAAATAAATTGATAAACGCAACGGCTTGGTGGAAAACTGCACAATACTGTTTAAGGCTAAGCTCAAAGATTTGCGGAAATTATATTTAGATTCACCGGCAAAGCGTTCCGGAGCAACAAAATCAATCACTTTAACGTTGTCATTAGGCATAGCCCAACTCAAAAGCCCGCGAAACAAGCGATCATGTTCGTTAAATTGTTTTAAGAAATCAACAAATTTGCGATCAATCAGACGAAAATCAGGTGTTTTAGCGGGTATATTCGTATCGGAAAGAAAGTTCAAAACCTTGTAAAAAGCCCAAGCACAAAAATCATATAGTTTGGAAGTAGCACGATTTTCAACTCTTTTGGTTAAAACAATATCCATGCCGTTTTGCCATTCTTTGACCATTTCTTTGATATAAACCGGCGGATGCTGTAAGTCGGCATCCATAAAAATAACCGCATCGCCTTGAGCATAATCCATACCGGCGGTCATGGCAATTTCGTGTCCGAAATTGCGCATAAAATGAAC
>CAMOLN010000040.1 GCA_946618745.1 uncultured Alphaproteobacteria bacterium
TTTATTAATGCCGAAAAAAAAGAAGAGATCGTTTTTACACGCAATGCTACCGAATCAATAAATTTAGTTGCATTCACTTGGGGACGGAAATTTTTAACCAAAATAGATGAAGTAATTATATCGGAAGCGGAACATCATGCTAATTTGGTTCCTTGGCAAGTTTTACGTGATGAAATAGGATTTGAGTTGAAAATTTGTCGGGTAAATGATGACGGATCATTTGATTGGGATGATTTTTGCGCAAAATTAAGCGGAAAAACCAAATTAGTGGCTATAACCGGGTTATCCAATGTTTTAGGAACGCTGTTTCCGATAAAAGAGATTATTGCTTCAGCCCATCGCAAAGGTGCAAAAGTTTTGATTGATGCTTGTCAGCTGGCCGTCCATCAAAAAATTGATGTTCAAGATTTGGATTGTGACTTTTTAGCTTTTTCAGGGCATAAAACTTACGGACCGTCCGGAATTGGCGTATTATATGCCAAATATGATCTTTTAACCGCAATGCCTCCCTATCAATATGGTGGAGATATGGTAAACGTTGTAACTTATGCCTCCACTACTTTTGATGAACCCCCGGCACGTTTTGAAGCCGGAACACCGGCAATAGTTCAAGCTATAGGATTAGGAGAAGCTTTGAATTATTTGATGAATTTGGATATGAAAAATATTCAACAGTATGAAGATGAATTGTCAGATTATGCTTTTGAAGAACTACAGAAAATATCCGGATTGAAAATGTTAGGAACTCATCAAAGCCGGAGCGGGATTTATTCTTTTGTAATCGAAGGAATTCATCCGCAAGATTTGGCCTTTATTTTGGATAAGGAAGGTGTTGCGGTAAGAGTCGGACATCACTGTGCGGCTCCGTTAGTGCGGCGCATGGGATTCGAATCGGTGATTCGCGCCTCCTTGGGGTTGTATAATACTAAAGATGATATTGATATTTTATGTAAGAGCTTGGAAAAGGCCAGAACATTTTTTTGAGAGCAGACTATGGAAGAAATTAACGATATTGATTTAGAAACTTATAAAAAAGATTATATAGCAAAGGCCGGAAAACCTTTAGAAAGCACACCGTTGGCTAAACGTGATGATTTAATCGAGGCCTTAAAGACCGTATCTGATCCTGAAATAGCCATAAATATTTGGGATATGGGACTGGTTTATAAGCTTGAACAAAAAGACAACGGCGATGTTTATGTGGAAATGACCGTAACTTCTCCGATGTGTCCGGTTGCAGAAGTTATGCCGACACAAGCGGCTGAAGCTTTAGCTCAAACTAAAGGGGTTGGACAAGTTGAGGTAAAAATAGTTTGGGAGCCGGCTTGGGATATAAGCATGATGAATGATGATGCCAAAGCAATGGTTGAGATGTTCTAAGAATTATTAATCATTTTTGCGGGAAACCGACCACATCTTTTCCAGACTGTAAAAGCTTCTGACTTCCGGTTTAAAAATATGAACAATTACATCATAAGCATCTATAAGAATCCAATCTGCTTTTTCTTCCCCTTCGGAAATTGATTTATAGCCCTGTTCTTTTAATTTAAGCTGGATATTTTCAGCCAATGATGCAACATGGCGATTAGATGTTCCACTGGCAACAACCATATAATTAGCTATAGATGATTTACCTTCCAAATCAATAACCGTAACATCTTCAGCTTTGCCATCATCTAAAGATTTCTGCACTATTGATAATATCTCTTGGGCTGTTTCATCAATTGATTGTTTTTTTGATTTTACCAATTTTTATTTCTCCTTATTTTATATCGGCGACCATATTTTATCTTCCGGCTCACTGTCCGTCAAATTTTCTTCATCATCTTTAGAACGACGTTCACGAGTAATAAATTGATTGATTTCATGAAGAGCTTCCCAAATTCCTTGCTTGGCAATTGAAGAAATAACAAAAACTTTTTTGCCGCAAGCTTTTTCCAATTTTTTTTGTTTTTTAACAATTTCCGCAGCATCAAGCGAATCGGCTTTACTCAGGACTACTACTTCAGGTTTCTCAGCTAAATTCGGGTTATATAAAGTCAATTCGCTGCGAATATCTTGATATGATTTAACAACATCTTCCGAAGTACAATCAATTAAATGCAACAAAGCGTAGCAACGTTCAATATGTTTTAGAAATCGGTCGCCCAATCCAATACCTTCATGAGCACCTTTAATAAGTCCGGGAATATCAGCTATAACCATTTCATAATTATTTACCCATGCTACACCTAAGTTAGGGTGAATAGTAGTAAAAGGATAATCGGCAATTTTGGGACGAGCCTTTGTAACAACCGATAAAAATGTTGATTTACCGGCATTGGGGAGACCTAATAATCCGATATCTGCTATAACCTTAAGGCGTAGCCAAACCCATTTTTCCTCACCGGGCCAACCCGGCTCAGCATAACGCGGAGCTTGATTGGTAGCTGATTTAAATTGGGTATTACCACGACCTCCGTCTCCGCCTTTTGCCAATAAAAAACGTTGTCCCGGACTGACCATATCGACAATGACTGTTTCTTGATCATCTTCGAGAATCTCCGTTCCTACGGGAACTTTGATAATTAAATCATCACCTTTGGGACCGTTTTTTTCTGATCCCATACCATTACGTCCCTTGGGAGCCTTGAAATGTTGATGATAACGAAAATCAATTAAAGTATTGAGATTGGGGACTGCTTCAACATAAACACTGCCACCTTTGCCACCATCTCCGCCATTCGGACCACCGAATTCAATATATTTTTCATGCCGAAACGAAACGCACCCCGCTCCGCCTGCGCCTGATTGAATATATATCTTAGCTTGATCCAAAAATTTCATATTTAAGATTAACCTTTAATTGCTTTTTGTTGAAAAACAAAGGGGACGCCTAAAATAAACATCCCCTATGTGTTGTTGCTGTTCGGCAACTTTATTCAGTCGAACTAATCGGTTACAACCGAAACAAAAGTCTTGTCGCCGGCTTTCTTTGTGAAAACCACCTTACCTTCGGCAACAGCAAAGATTGTATGATCTTTACCCATACCGACATTGGCACCGGGATGATATTGAGTTCCACGTTGGCGAACAATAATGTTTCCGGGAATAACAGCCTGACCGCCGGACTTTTTCAAGCCTAAACGACGACCGATAGAATCGCGTCCGTTCGAAGAGCTACCGCCTGATTTCTTATGAGCCATTGTTTATCTCCTTTATTACTTACCAATTACATCGGTTATTTTAACCAATGTAATATTTTGTCTGTGACCATTTTTACGACGATAGTTTTGTCTTCTTTTCTTCTTGAAGACAATAATCTTCTTATCTTTGGCTTGTTTCAAAACCAAAGCTTTTACTGATGCATTGGCAACTAAAGGAGTGCCAATAACATTGTCCAAAGCCAAAACTTCGTTAAAAACGACCTCTTTACCTTCCTCTCCGGCAATCTTTTCAATTTTCAGTACATCACCTGAGGTAACGCGGTATTGTTTACCGCCGGTTTTAATTACTGCATACATATTTTTCACCCTTTATAAAATAAAACGTTGCTTTGCAATATACATAACTTTTCTGCGCTGTCAACAAGAATCTCTATCTTTTTTTATTTTTTATTGCGCTTATCTTTGTTACGATTGAGTGCACGGAACAATTCCGGCCGCATAAACTTGCCTTGCCAAACCCCTAATCTGGACTTACGCGCAATTTTTTCTTCTTCAATGTATTGATTACCGTAAGATGTTGCCCAGCCGCTGATAACCATTTGACGGTTGATATTTATTCCTCCTGAATTGAAACATTCACTGAGTATCCGACCATAGCGATCTTTTCCTAAACGATTACAATTTATTTTACCGTGCAATAAAGATTGGAGATATTCGGCTGATTTAATACCGCAACGATATTTATTACCGTGTTTATCATGGCAATCCTGCAAATATTCGGGAGCATCAATACCTTCCAGGCGGATTCTTTCGAGTCCGTGTTCCAGACTGTCGCCATCAACAACCTTGTAACCACTGTGACCATCAGCAGAAAAAATTGCGATGAGAATCGTCAAAACTACAAAAAAAATAATCTTTTTCATTTTAATTTCCTTTTCCGATTTGTTAATTTGCTCCGTTAAAAAAAAATTATCAAGATAAAAAAACAAAAACCCATAGAATAACCTAAAAAAAAACTTTGTATTTATATTAAGTGAGCATATTATTGTGGTGTAATTTCGGTAAAATTAGGCTTGAAGTGAGATGTTACGAAAAATTTTTGCAATAGGATTAGTGTTGACAATCGGTCAGGTATTGTGCGGTTGTGAATATTTGCGCACTCATACCGCTAAACAAGTGTTATCCGGTGAAGGTTTCAGCCAAGCTGAGCAATGGATTAAAGAGAAATGTGAAGATTGTTCGGATGCGCCTAAACCGGCTGATCCGCAAAAAAATTTAGCAACAAAAAAAATGCCGGTGGTGGTTTGCAGATCGCAACAATGTGCTCCGGCTAAATTATCGATGACTAATGAATATATATACAATTCTTTGGTTCAGTTGATGGATAACAATAATTATTCAACCGCTTTAGTCTGTCAGGCCAGCGATACGACTCACAATTGTTTGGAAAATTATATAACTTTACCGGTCAAGGTAGGAGCTGTTCCGACTCATGCTTATATTGACAGTGTTAAAATTACCGATGTAATTTTGGGTAAAAAGCACGAGAGTATGAAACTTATTTTGAATTATAATTTGACTTACGGCGGTCAGGTTGCAACCTGCTCTCCGGCTCAATCAATTTTGTTTATTCGTGATATTGACCATATTTTGTTGGAAGACAGCCAATATACCTGCAATATGACCACAATCGGCGCATCAAGCGTTAAGACAGTATTTATTATTGACTATATTGATTTGGATTACGGAAACATCGGAGGATATTATTCAATCGGTATTTCGGGACCGGCTTATGGTGGCGGTTCGGGATATATGTTATTGCGTTTAGGTAAAAATGCACTACCGTTAGCTCCGGCTTTACGTGCTCCGGAACGCTCGGCGCAAAATTCAGCTGCTAATGCTACCGGTATAAGCAGATCGGTAAATTCCACACCCAAAGCGCCGACATCCAGTTCAAATGTGCAGGTATTTCCGATTAATAAGAAATAAATCTTTAGTATAGAAATAAAAATGGCGATGAGAAATTACTCATCGTCATTTTCTTTAATACGTTCAATATCAGCGCCGACTCCTTGGAGTTTTTCTTCGAGCTTTTCATAGCCGCGATCAAGGTGGTAAACTCGATTGACGATGGTTTCACCCTCGGCAACCAAACCGGCCAACACAAGCGCAAAAGAGGCTCGTAAGTCGGTAGCCATTACCGGAGCGCCGGAAAGTTTATCGACTCCGCGAACAATGGCCGAGGCATGACCGTGCACATTGATATTGGCCCCCATACGCAGAAGTTCGGGAACATGCATAAAACGATTTTCCCAAATAGTTTCGGTAACTAAAGAAGCTCCCTCGCAAGTTAACATCAAAGCCAGAAACTGCGCCTGTAAATCAGTGGGAAATCCGGGGTAAAAATCAGTCATGATATCTTTGCCGACCAATTTTTTGCCGCGAGCATCAATAATCAAAGAATTAGGTGTTTCCTTAACATCTACCCCCATCTCACGCAATATGCCGAGCGGGGTTTGCAAAGTTGAGGCTTGGGCATTAACCAATTCGATACAACCGCGAGTTATGGCGGCAGCTACAGCGTAAGAACCGGCTTCAATTCGATCGGGAATAACTTTGTGAATCGCTTTGTGCAAACTTTTTACGCCTTCGATGGTTAAAGTAGATGTATCGCGTCCGCTGATCTTAGCCCCCATATCATTAAGCAAATCTATCAAATCACCGATTTCAGGTTCTTTGGCAACATTTTCGATTCTGGTAACACCTTCAGCTAAGGTAGCAGCCATTAAAATATTGCAAGTTGCACCAACCGAAGCAACCTTAAATATGATGTCAGCACCTTTAAGTCTGCCCTCAACATCTGCGTGAACATAACCATTTTTGATTTCGATTTTAGCACCCATTTGCTCTAAAGCACTAAGATGAATATCCATAGGACGTGCACCGATAGCACATCCACCCGGCAATGAAAGTTCGACGTGGCCGTAACGTGCCAACAAAGGACCTAATACATAGTATGAGGCGCGCATTTTACGCACATAATCATAAGGAGCAACCAGACTGGTGGCCTCAATAGTGCGATAAGTATAGATTTTGGTGGGGTGGCCATCAATAAAATCGTCAAATTCTTCAATTTGCGTGCCCATTTGCAACAACAAGGCATTAAGTGATTTGATATCCGAGAGCATCGGCATATTGGTTAAAGTAACAGGCTCATCGGTTAAAAGAGAGGCGCAAACAAGAGGTAAAGCAGCATTTTTGGCTCCGCTGATAAAAATTTTGCCGTTAAGTTGTTTGCCACCATGAATTTTAATCTTGTCCATTGTTTTTTTCTTTCTTTAGTTGTTCGCGTTGAGATTGTTGAAGTTTGCGCTTGGCTAAATTTTTGCGCAACGCCTCGGCTTCACGAGCAATACGCTGTTGTGCACGAGGTTGAGCTTTTTTATTTTGATTTTGAGCCATAGCAAATTCCTTAATTTTATTGGTTTTGAGATATTTTTAACACATAAAATGTAAAAAACAATTAAAATGATTAAAAAATTGCTTGATTTTTAGAATTTATGCTGTATGTTCTCATTTGTCGTTGCCGCTATAGCTCAGTGGTAGAGCACACCCTTGGTAAGGGTGGGGTCGCAAGTCCGATTCTTGCTAGCGGCACCATTTAAAAAGCCTCCCTTGCGGAGGTTTTTTTAATGGTAACTTTAGTCAAGAGACGGACTTGCGGGGGAAAACCAAGTCTGAACCGACATCGCCGAAGCGATATATTGCTTTGGCGGCGGAGGTCGGCAGCGAGTAAATAAGAATTTGCGAGCTGTCATTCGCAGCTAGCGGCGCCATTTGTTAAGAAAGGCACCCTAAAAGGTGCTTTTTTGCTTTATCGGGGCTGACTCTCCAAAAATACGATAGTAACAATCTCAAAAAGTCTCTTTTTAAGGAAACTATCGAACTTTTTTATGTTATTTGTTATAAAGATAAAAAGGAGGAATATGAGCTTATTATAGGAATAATTTATGTATATCATACTCATCATAGCCCTCGTAATAATAGCTGACGTCAATACCTTTCATAAATATTTCGCGTTCGTGAATTTTGTCAGTCAAGGCATTTTGCAAAAGATGTTTTATTTCAATATCCTTTATCGGGCTTCTTTCCATTGCGGACAAATAATCTTCCTTATCAATTTTACTCCAGTCGACAACCTTTTTCAGTTCTTTTTTAAAGATTAAATCGAGCCAAATTCTGGTGGCTCTACCATTACCTTCTCTGAAAGGATGAGCTATATTCATCTCCACATATTTTTCAACTATTTCATCAAAAGTG
>CAMOLN010000041.1 GCA_946618745.1 uncultured Alphaproteobacteria bacterium
AAAAGATACAGATATTGATGATGATGTATTTAATTTTAAAGATAAAAAAGATAGCTCGCGTAATTTCAAAAAGAAAAAATAAAAGATGGTTGAACTGTCTATAGCTTCTTGGAATGTTAATTCCGTTCGCATCAGAATGGAGTTATTGAAAGAACTGGCCGCAAAACATCAACCTGACGTTATCTGCTTGCAGGAAGTTAAAGCTAAAGAAGCCGATTTTCCCTTTAACGACATCAAAATGTTAGGTTATGAACATGTTGCGTTATATGGTATGGCCGGTTATAACGGTGTGGCTATCCTAAGCAAATTTCCGCTTGAAAACATTGAGCAAAAAGATTGGGTAAGCAAGCATGATGCCCGTCATATCAAAGCTGTTGTCAAAGGCATTGAAATTAACGATATTTATATTCCGGCCGGCGGTGATATTCCTGACCCGATAGAAAACCTTTCTTTTGCCCACAAATTGTGTTTTATGGATGATATGGCAGAATATTACGAACAACGTAAAACTTCGCTCAGCGACCAAAAAATCCTGTTTTGCGGGGATTTTAATGTTGCTCCGAGTGAAAATGATGTGTGGAATCACAAACAAATGTTAGGCATTGTTTCTCATACGCCGATAGAAGTGCAAAGATTAACCCGATTATTTAATTCTTTGAATTTTATTGATGCTGTTCGCCAAATCTATCCGGAACCGGAAAAAATTTTTTCATGGTGGAGTTATCGCAATCCTAATTGGCAAACCAATAACAAGGGGCGAAGATTGGATCATATTTGGGTAACTCCGAATATGCAAAATATGATTAAAGACGTCAAAATTTTACGCGAATTCCGTTCTGCCGAACGTCCGTCCGACCATGTTCCGGTTTTGATTAAATTAGATCTGCCTGAATAAAAACCCAACCATTTTTAGGCTTTTATCACTAGGATTCGCACGAAAAATATCTTTTTTTACTCATCCAATATTATCGCATTACCATTGACAATCTTTTTCATAACTGACGGCGATTTTATAATTCCGTTATCTTGAACTTCTAATTTTCCAACCGTTCCTTGATAGAATTTAGTTTTTTTCAAGGTTTCAGCCAATTCATAATCATTTGCGATTCTTCCGTTTTTGGCATAAAAATCTTCATTGGCTTGCATAATAAGATTTACTATATCATAAGCATAAGCCGGAATATTCAACGCTTTTGAAGATGTTTTCTTCGCCATACGCTCTATAAACTCTTTGCTTCCGTCAGGAGCATCGACAAATGCCTGATTTTCAAACAATTGCAGATTTTTAGACATTCCCATACATTGAATATTCACAACGGGAATATCAATTTTATGTTCAATCATTTCTTTGCGCAGAATATCCTGTCCCGGAGAATAACTGTTCAAAATCCAATAATCAGCTTCATAAGGCAACGCTTTTTGAATCATCATAGCGAAATCACGATTATCCGGATTAAAGTAAAATTCTTTATAACGACTGTTCTCACCAAATTCAGCTATTTCTCCGCTAAGCGGTAACATAACTCCAATCTTAACAACAGGTCGGTTATCTGCTTGTTCCTCATTATTTTTATCACCGCAAGCAGTTAAACTCAAAAATATCAATAAACTTAATAAATATTTTCATGGTCTGTTTCTCCAATCTATCTGCAAATCGCCACGGTAATCGCAGCCACATTTTCAAGCTCTTTTCAAGTTCAAAATCAACTTTTTTATTATTTTACTAAAAATTGCGCTGCCGGCAAAAACATATTTTTCGGTAAATTATCCATATCAAACCACCGCCATTCGGCAAATTTATCAGGTTCGCAAAGTTTAATCTCTCCGCTGAATGCTTTTGCTTTCAGGTGCACGGTAACATAATGTTTGCCGGATTCGTTAAAAAAATCATTGGTGACACCGACCACCTCAATATCTGCTGGTGCTATATCCAAGTTTGTTTCTTCCTTAGCCTCTCGGCTGGCCGCCTGTTCAAAGCTTTCGCCATATTCCAAATGTCCGCCCGGCGGACACCATGTACCGTTTCCGTGCGGTGATTTTCTTAAGCCCAGCAGAAGTCGATTCTGTTTATCATAAACATAAACCCCGACGCCGACTTTAATGATTTTTTCCATGTTCGATAACTTTCTAAAAAAACAAAAGCAGACTCCAATAAAAAAAGTCTGCTTTAATCCTTAAGCTCAAAACTAAGCTTCTAATGCTCGACGTAAAGTTGCAACGTTCTCGGCTAAAGAAACATCTTCCATAATCAATTCTTCAACCTTGCGAACCGCATGCATGACCGTTGTGTGATCACGATCAAATTTACGACCAATTTCCGGCAAAGAACGGGAAGTAAGTTGTTTTGCCAAATACATCGCTATTTGACGCGGTCTAGCTACCGTGCGAGCACGACGAGACGACTGCATCTCTCTGACTGAAATATTAAAATGCTCGGCAACTTTCTTCTGAATTTCATCAATAGTTGTGCGTTTATCAAACGAACGCAACATATCTTTCAATATATCCTGAGTCATATCCAAAGTTATTTCGTTATCGTTGAGCAACTGCGAATGAGCAATAACTCGGCGCAAGGCTCCCTCCAACTCACGAATATTGGATGTTATTTTAGTAGCTAAAAATTCAGCAACCTTTGGCGGTAAATCCAACCCCATTTGTTTAGCTTTGCTGTTCAAAATACCAATACGCAAATCAAAGTCAGTTGGATGAATATCGGCAACCAATCCGCAACCTAAACGAGATTTTAAGCGAGCCTCGATACCTTCCAAATCTGAAGGAGATTTATCTGCCGAAATAATAATCTGACGACCTTCTTCAATTAACGAGTTGAAAGTGTAAAAGAATTCTTTTTGGGTAAAATCTTTTCCGCCCATAAACTGCACATCATCAACCATCAACACGTCAACCGAACGGAATTGTTCTTTAAAAGCCGCAGTGTCTTTATATCTCAAAGCTCTTACGAATTTGCACATAAAACGCTCGGCAGAGAGATAAACAATATTGCGAGAAGGATCCTGTTGTTTAATATGCCAAGCAATAGCATGCATAAGGTGAGTTTTTCCTAAACCGACACCCGAATATAAAAACAGAGGGTTAAACGAAATGTTACGCGACTCTGCAACTTTGCGTGCTGCAGCATAAGCAAATTCATTGGTCTTACCTACCACAAAATTTTCAAAGGTATATTGAGGATTTAACGGTACAGAAAGTGAATCATTTAAAATTCCATCATTTGCATTAGCCGCCGCAACAGCCCCTGATTGATATATATTTTGCGGCATAGGTGATGAAGAAATTTTCTTTATCAAAGACGGACAAGTCGGACTGTAAATTCCATGAGCCTGCATAATATCTTGACCGGCTTGCACAATAAAATTGATGTTTTTAATGTTAGGATTCTTCTTTTCCCAAATCTTATGGATTCGATCACTATAATTAGTAATAACCCAATTTCTCATAAAACGCGTCGGTACACAAATATTCATTGTTCCGTCACTAAACGTCCCGACTGTCAACGGCTTCAACCAGCTTTCAAAAGCTGTATCTCCTATCTCACCTCTGAGTTGTTCACAAACCTGTCCCCATTGCTCGGAAACAGAACTACCGTTAACAATAAGATCTTCGGCCATATTATACTCCCCAATTTTTTCTTAAAAATTTCAATCAACAATTAATCTTTCGACCTCATTTGCTTTATTCTCTTATTTAAAAGGTAAAGCAAATTCCCCTGAAGCCGGCAAATTAATCACCACTTATTCTAAATATCCTATCGAAAACTTACTATCTATTCATAAAATATCAAAAATTATAAATCCTACTGGCTGAAATTCCTCAAAATAATATATTAATCTCAATTCAAGGGCGGCAAAATATCCTTTTTGCTTTATAATAAAATCACTTTATATTTATAAACGATTCTTATTTGCACACATTATAAACGATTCTTATTCGCATATAAAAACGACCTACCATCGTATTACTTATAAAGTAATTTTTCTATCCCGTTCGTGCAGGTCGATTCGAAAATATTAAAGTTTCAAATCTCTGACGAAGTTGATAGGACAGTATTGCAAAAAAAATATAAAAACAACAGAACTTTTTTAGAACATTTCAATTAAATTTCTTGACAGGCTTTTTTTGTAGATTCGCCTGATTCGTTTAATTTTCAAACAAAAAAACACAAACCGAAAACCGACAATTTATCGGTGCAGTTTGTGTTTTTAAAATTCGCAAAACGAAGAAATTTATAATGCTTTAATTTTGCTGGAAAGACGCGAAATTTTGCGTGAAGCGGTATTCAATTTGAAAACACCTTTTCTTACAGCACGCATGAATTCGGATTCGGCTGTTTTAAAAGAAGTTTGAGCCAACTCCTTATCACCGGCAGCAATAGCCGCCTCAACCTTCTTTACAAAGGTACGAACACGACTTCTGCGAGCGCCGTTAATAACAGCTCTCTTATTATTTCTTACGATTCTGCTTTTTGCAGATTTATGATTGGCCATTTTCTTATCCCATTTTTAAGTTATTAAAAAAAACAATGTAGGTGTTATATAGACTTGAATTTACCAATAAGTCAACAATAATTTTGCCTATTATATCGATTCGGCAAGATTTTTTTATTTAAAATTCTCTAAAATCTCATAAAAATCACGAGTATTCATACTTAAACGGCAACTTTTTAATTCTAACTCCAAACCATTTTGCATATTCATATTTTCGACTTGTTTTAATGTTTCTTTAGCCTGTAAAACTGCTTGATATGGTAATGTTTCGATTCTTTTTGCTACTCGCATAGCCTCTTCAAACAAATCATTTAGCGGAATAACTCTGCTGATTAGTCCGCAAGCCGCAGCTTCTTCTGCACTCAAAGCTTTTCCGGTAAGAATAGTTTCCATAGCTTTAGCTTTGCCGACTCGTTTGATAAGTTTTGTGCACCCTCCGAAAGATGGAATTAAACCGATACTTAATTCAGGATAACCGAATTGTGCTGATTCGGAAGCCAAAATAATATCTCCAGCCATTGCTAAATCACAACCTAACCCCAAAGCATAACCTGATACTGCTGATATTATAGGTTTTACACAATTAGCAATCTTGTTAAATTCATCTTGCCAAGCCTTCAAAGCTAAACTTTGTTGAGAAACTTCTTGAGCCAATGCCTTTATATCAACTCCGGCGGCAAAATAAGTTTCTCCGCCGCGCAAAATAATGCAACGGATATCATCATCATATTCCCACGTTTGTACCTGATAAGCTATATCATTAAGCATCTCCAAATTAACCGCATTCATTTCTGTCGGCCGATTCATTGTTATAATTCCGATTCTTCCCTCTGTTTCGGTCAAAATAGTATTGCTTTCACTCATTATATACCTCGCTATTTTTTACTTTTTAATGATAAAGAAACTATCAGCGGATTAGTCGATTCCTTTTTTATTTCCGCCACTTCGCCTTCGCGCTCGAACACGATTCGGTCTGAATATTTTTTTACTAATTTCCATCCCAGTTGTGGTAAAGTATCTTTGTAAAAATGTACTATTTCGGCAAATTTTAAGGAATGAGACTCCATATATATTTCCACCAATCTAATGGATTCGTTGCCGAAATTCAATCCGGCATTTTCTATTTGTTCCAATCCGTCAGGAATTGGAAAATCTTCCAATCCTTCAACAAATGCAGCCGAAGCTGTGTTCAACGATATCATTATCGCTAAAATAATGCTCAATATTTTCATTTTTGCAAACTTTCACAATAAAAAGTTGATCTGCCGCCCATAACTGAACGCTTTATTCCTCCGGTTTTGGCAAGATTGCATTTACAATCTGGACATCTTTGTCCGGTTTTATTGTATACACAATGTTGTTGTTGAAAATATCCCATACTCCCATCGGGTTTTTTATAATCTCGCAAAGTTGAACCACCGGCATCAATAGCTTTTTGTAAAACTTTGCGAGTGTTTTTTACCAATTCATCACAATCTGATAATGTTACATCTTTTGCAAGTCTGGTTGGTAAAATTCGCGATTCATATAAAATTTCCGAAGCATAAATATTGCCTATACCTGCAATTATCTCTTGGTTAAGCAATGCCAATTTTATTGGTAACTTGCTGTGATTTTGCAATTTGTTATACAAATAATCCTTAGTCAACTTGCTGTCAAACGGGTCGATTCCTATTTTATTAAACCATCGACAACTATTTAGTTTGTTTTTTTCGCAGTAAGTTAAAAGTCCAAAACGACGGGGATCATTATATATAATAACTCCTTTATCGGTTATAATAACTATATGGTCATGTTTATCTAATTTTTCAGGCATTTTATCCGCAAGTTTAATCTTTCCGCTCATACCCATATGCCAAAGCAAATCTAACCCGCAAGACAATTCCATCACCATATATTTAGCGATTCGTTGATAGCTTGTTATAGTAGCTCCTTTTATTTTTTCAGGCATATCGGCAGGCACTTGTTCGCGTAAACGACCGTTATTGATTATCATTTCAATAATACTAGCCCTTCCGATTCCTTTAGAAACAGCTGTTTTTATTGTTTCAACTTCAGGTAACTCTGGCATAACATCTCTTTTCTTAAACAACTAAACCTAACTCATTATAAATATTTTTATCGGCAATACAATAATAAATAAAATCTTGCACTCAAAAGAGATAATTGTTATTCTGACCAAATGGTTATATTTAAGAAAGTTTTGTTATGATTAAGAAAAGCAAACGTCAAAGCAAATATTTTGCTCCACAGAATCAGTCCGGAGAATATCACATTTGCGATCACCCCGGTTGTAACAAAGCCGGCGAATATCGGGCTCCGAAAAATTCCCGACTGAAAGAGTATTACTGGTTTTGTTTAGACCATGTAAAAGAATATAATGCTCAATGGAATTACTATGAAAACGAAAGTATCATTGATGACGAATATATTGAACAACGTCATTTTAATTTTTCATCACATCTTAAATATGATTTTGATTTTAACTTCAGCGGCGGATATGGATTCTTCAACTCCGCGGAAATCTACACCGATTCTTCAAATATAAGATTAACTGCCGATGAAAGAAAAGCCCTTAAACTGATGAATATTGAATACGATGAAGTCAATGTAGATTCACTTAAAAAAGCCTATAAAAAAGCTGTAAAAAAATATCATCCTGACCTTAATTCTTCCGCTAAAGAATCAGAAGAAATTTTTAAAATACTAAGCACATCTTACAAATCAATACTAGCTAAATTAACCAATAAAAATTAGCGCGAATTTATCTCATTTTTTTCTTTTTCTTTCATATCTTTTTCTATTTTTTTTCGAGCCGTTTCTTGTTCGTTTTTTGATAACTCATTATATTTTTTGCTTTTTCTTCCGGTCTTATAATAAATTGTTTTAGCCGCTTTTTTGGCATTATCTTCTTTTCCCAGCTCTATTAATTCATCGGCATCCAACT
>CAMOLN010000042.1 GCA_946618745.1 uncultured Alphaproteobacteria bacterium
TTAATTAGACAGGCCTGCTTTGCGGCGGGTCTGTTTTTTCCTTTGATTCATCCGGAAACGATATCAGGTTATCTGTTTTGGACAGTGTTGGCAGTTGGCGTATTTTTTTGCGGATGGGTATGTCCTTTTGGAACAGTGCAAGAATGGATCGGATGGATTGCAAAGAAGTGCAAACTGCCTCGCTTCAAGATGCCTCGGAAAATCCAAAAATATCTGCAATTTTCGCGTTATACCTTTTTTGCTTTAATGTTTTTGGGAATTAGCTTTTCATTTCTGAATGCTCGTTTTTATTTTCAAGATAACCTTGTTCATAATATGCTCTCGTGGACAAGCGGTATCACCTTGGCAATCTTTTTGATTATCAGCCTGTTTTTTGACAGACCTTTTTGTAATTATTTTTGTATGAAAGGTGCTGCCGACGGATTGATGAGCATAATCCGTCCTATCAGCATTAAACGCGATAATCAAATTTGCGTGCATTGCCACTTATGCGATAAAATATGCCCGATGAATGTGCTCGTGGAAAATATAACCTTTGTACGCCACCCTAACTGCATTAATTGTATGAAATGTCTAAGTATCTGTCCTAAAAACTGTATCAAATTTAGTTTAATGAATTTTCATCTTAAAAAGGAGAAAAAATGACTAAGGTAATGATTATCAACGGAAGTCCGCGTAAAAATTTTAATACGGCAAAACTTTTAAAAGAGGCTGCCAGAGGGGTTCAAGATGCCGGTGCCGAAGTTGAATATGTCAACCTTTATGATCTGAATTATAAAGGTTGTATCAGCTGTTTGATATGTAAACGTAAAGGTGTTGAACAGCAAGGTTTGTGTTTTTATAAAGATGACTTGCGACCTTTATTGGAAAAGTGCTTAAATGCCGATGCGGTGATTATCGGCTCACCGGTTTATCATTCTTATCCGACCGGTATGATGCGCAGTTTTTTAGAGCGTTTTATGTTTCCGGCACATACTTATATGATTGATAAAGAAAAGGGGGGATTAAAGCGTGTTTTGAACCATATTCTGCCGACGGCATTGATTTTTACAATGAATGCTACGGAAGAACAATTTAAGCAACATCATTATGATGTTGTTTTAGGCGATAATGAGATAAGTTTGCGCGCGGTGTTCGGCTATTGTGAAACATTATATGCATTTGACACTTTCCAATATACTGATTATGCTAAATATGATTGCGATTTGTTTGATCCCGAACATAAGGCAAAAATGCGTGATGAACAATTTCCAAAAGATTTGCAAAAAGCTTATGAAATGGGAAAAAGACTTGCAACAATGACAAAAAAGGAGAACTCGGAAGATTGGCGTTGCCCACGTTGCAAACAGCCGAAAACCAAATTTAACGCCGCTTAAAAGGAGATAAAGATGAACAAACTTGAAGCACATAAAGCAGCGATGAGACGCTTTGAAACAATGATTAATACTGCAGATTCGGACCTTGCAAAAGAACTGGTGGCAGATGATGCTCGTTTTTATACGCCGGCATCACCCACGCCTCTCTACGGCGGTGAGGGCTATTTATCCGTTGTTCATTGGATGAGAAAAGGTTTTTCCGATGTTCAGTGGAAACTTGAAGAGATGGTCGCCGATGGTAATGTTGTCGCGGTGCGCTGGAGTTTAACCGGCACCAATGACGGTGAGTTTATGGGAATGCCCGCAACCGGTAAACATATCTCCACTTCGGTGATGAATTTCTACTATTTCAACGACGAAGGCAAAGTAATTAATGATATTGCTGCCGAAGGTATGATAGGCATCTTGCGCGGTATCGGTATGCTGGAAAAATGATTTTACCTGTTCGCATATAAAACACTTTTGTGATAAGGACAACAAATGAACTATTTGCACCATTATCAATCTCCGTTAGGCGGCATTACTATTGCCAGTGACGGCAAAGCTCTTATTGGTTTGTGGTTTGACGGACAAAAGTATTTTGCCGATACTATTGATAAAAACACACCGGAAAAATTATTGCCGATTTTTGAACTTACCGATAAATGGCTGGATATTTATTTCAGTGGGGTTAACCCCGATTTTATACCTCCTTTGAAAATGAATACGACTACCTTCAGAAAAGCGGTATGGGAAATTATGCTTTCCATACCATTTGGTAAAACTATGACTTATGGAGAAATAGCTCAAAAAATTGCCATACAGAGAGGGCTTAAAAGAATGTCGGCGCAAGCTGTGGGAGATGCTGTCAAACATAATTCCATATCGATCATTATTCCTTGTCACCGAGTTATCGGTGCTAAGGGAGATTTGACGGGGTATGCAGCAGGACTTGATAAGAAAATCAAACTTTTGAAGTTAGAGGGCAGAAAATGACAATTACCAAGCGGATTAATTATCCGAATTAGTTTTATTTCATTTTAATTGCTGCTTTGGGGCAAACGTGCGAGCACAAAGAACATCCGAGACAGGAATTTTTATCAACCACGACTTTGTCATCAAAAATCGACAAAGCACTGTTTTCAGATTCATTGCAAATCATGATGCACTTACCACACTTAACACATAAGGCCTCATCAATTTGCGGATAAGACTGTCTTTGTTTATCCAATGTTTTATGCGCTGAAATATTCTTGATGGCACGATTTTTCAAATCTGACGGACTGTTAAATCCTTTTTCTTCCAAGTAATTTAACAGTCCTTTTTTCATTGCAGTAATAATGCTATATCCATTGACCATAACCTCGGTGCAAACTTGAATGACATCTGCACCTAGTGCAATATATTCTGCCGCATCTTGCCAATTAGAAATTCCGCCCATTCCTAAAATTGGTAAATCACTGTTTTGTCTGATTTGGGCGACACAACGCAGGCCTATCGGCTTCACGGCTATTCCGGAATACCCGCCGAAAGTAGTCTTACCATTAACATTGGGCAGAGGTTCAAATGTATCTAAATCAACCCCCATAAGCGATTGCACCGTGTTAATCGCCGCTATTCCGTTTGCACCTGCACTTTCAACAGATTTTGCAATTTCAACAATATTACTTACATTCGGCGATAGTTTTACAAAAACTGGCTTTTTAGCAACTTCTATTACCCAGTTTGTAATCATTGCGGATATTTCAGGATGTGTGCCAATGGCCATACCTATACCTTTTTCAGGCATTCCGTGCGGGCAAGAAAAGTTCAGCTCAAAAGCGTCTATTTCAGACTCATTGAAAGTATTAACCAATTTTTGCCATTCTTCTTTGATAACAGGAGCCATAATACTGGCAATTTGTACTTTTGTCGGATGTTTTTGGCGCAAAAACTTAATGCCGTCAAGCCATTCTTGCACAGTTAAATGACTTAATAACTCAATATTTTCAAAACCACATACCTTGTTGCCGGATTTCCATACGGCATAACGTTGTGAGGCCTCGATCATTTCTAAATTATCAGGAGTAATTGTTTTGAAAACAGCTCCTCCCCATCCGAGAGAGAATGCCTTATCGATGCTTGCAATTTTCGCTGTCGGTGGTGCAGAAGCTAAAATAAACGGATTTTCAAAATCAATATCCAAAATTTTTGTTTTTAGTGTTGTCATTATATTTTCCATAAGTGTTATCTTAATTTGTTTAGTTATTTTTTATAGTTTTTTTATAAAAGTCTATCATTTTTTATATTTTATAAATTATATTTTATATTACAAAAAGGCGGATTGAATCTTCTCAAAGAACTTTATACCGGTAATTTCCAAATTTTTCTTGCTTTTATGTGGATACAACTAATCCCTCTTAACCTCGGCGCCTTGATTTTCATCAAACATTGCATCGCCGGAGGCGGGTATAAGCGATCGGTTTGATTTTGCCTTGTCAAGATAATGCTTCATAGTTTTAAAATATGCAAAGTATGAAGTATCTTAATCTATTCAAACATTGCTCTTATACCAATCCTTTGGTTTGATAACCTTTACTTTATCTCCCCAAGTGTATAGATGCCAATCCATTTCACGTCTGCCACCGATTATTTTTCGGTAATGAATACTCACTTGTATGACATAAAGAATATCCCGCGACCGGACTATTTTCTAAAGTCACTATTTAAAAACACGCTCCTTCTTTCCACTGGCCACCGCATTGTTGGCAAGTATCATAATCTAAGTATTTTATATTTTCAGGACATTTATAGCAATTGTATTCTGATAAATATCGTTTTCCTTTACAAACACTCTCACATTTCCACTCATTATATTGCATATTGACAGCTTCCGAAGTATCGCAACTCCAACAGTGTCCGACAGTATCCATAAGTGGTGTATCTTGCGAGCATTTCAAAATACTCGGGGGATTTCCGCCGGCTGTATTCAAAATTTCTCTGTTTTTACAAACAGTATTGCACTCTTTTACTTTATCGAAATTACATTCGGTATCGACAATTATATGCTCTTTGGTATCACAAGCATAGCATATATTATTCCAAGATTTAATCGGTTTGTCGGGAGGACATATGTTATCATCTCCATAAGGTTTATTATCATATTTTTCCCATGCATTCTTCAATGGCTTTTGCCCTTTAATTAAGCAATTTCCGTCTTTGTCCACATAACGATTGAGGCAAACATCACAATTTTGGATATCCGCATCCGTAACATATTCCCAAGTCGTATCGCAAGAATAACAACTTCCCACCTTATCGCGTAACGGTGCATCTTTCGGACACTCTTTTAGTGCACAATTTGCCGTACTTGGATTTGATCCTAAATTTTCTAAATTATAAGTTCTGTTTGGGCAATATTCTTCGCACATAGACCAATAACCAACCTCAAAACTCTGTAAATCATCGCAGTTATGGCAATGAGTTGATGTTTCAAACACACAATTTTTTCGTTTTGTTTCGGGTAAATCTTCAGGATTGTAGCATTTTTCCATATACCAAACACCTTTGCATTGAACGCATGCGCTATGTGACAAATATTCTTTATTGTTCGGACATTTATAACTCCAAAATCCTTCTAAATATCTTTTATTTAAGCAATACATTGCATTTGTTTCTTGATTAAAATTCAAATCTATAGGTGTTTCTTCATCACAACGCCAACACATGAAGAATCTATCCATTAACGGTCTGTTTTGCGGACATTTTAAAACGCTGTAACTCTCAACAACATCTGTGCCATGTATCATACGGTTAGGGCAAAAATGATCGTATTTTTCTCCAAAATGACTTTCTGACACAGCAACAGCTTCTGTAGTATCACAAGAATAACATTTATCAAAACTTCCTTTAAAGAAACCTTTTTCTTCGCATTTTGACATATCAACAGCCGTATCTTTATATATTGATAAAGCCGTCTTTTCATCCAAATCACAAGAAGCATATCTTCCTTGACGTATGGAAACACGATTTGGACAATGTTTCAGACAGTTATCCGGGGTTCCGACTTTTAAAGAATAAGGGGTGTTACAATTAAAACACTCGCCCTTTACCATAAACTCACAATCATCTGCCCAGACGCTTTTTCCGGCAAGAAGAAAGCACAATATCAACAATATTCTCTTTAACTTTGTTTCTTCACTTATAATTATTTTCAAAATATTGTTGCCATTTAAAAATAAATTCATTTCAATTCTCCCGTTTAATGCAAAGTTATCCTAAAAAATACAAAAGTGCAATACTGAATATTTTTTTGACTTATTTGTTTATGGTGGGCACAAAAGGATTTGCTTTGTTTCACTTTAGTGCTGCGTCTGCATGTTATAGCGCCGGCATAACTCCTTAACTTCGTCAACATCTGAAGGCTTCCTGACCATGTGAATTTTCACTGTTTTCATTGCATTTCCTTTCGTTTGATACAATGAATGCTTGGATTTCAGCAGAAGTCCAGTGAAATAGAAGAAAAATTTAAATAATATTGTAAATTATAAAACTTTTGATTAAAATGAAACGACATTCTGTTAAAATAAGGAGCTTCACATGGACGCAGGAAAAAAGAAATATAAGGCACACGGGGGTGTGCCGGTGCCGTAAGGCATAGCCGACGCAGCGGCGCAGATTTTTTATCAAAAAATCAAGCCAATCTCGTCGCCCCGACTAACTGTTAATACCTACCCTTTGCGGTGGGTATTTTTTTATGCCGTAAAAGCCCCGTATAAACCTAACATAATTTCAATATTAAATTTCCTAATGCTGTCATAATTTGACATTTTCACTTCTTTTGTCGGCGTATCAAAATACCTTTCATATACGGAGTTCTGTTGTGCGTTTCATAAATAATCTTTTTTTCATCTTCCGTACAACCGAGCAATATTTTAATTTCGGAATCTTTTTTCAGCAAGTCAACAATGCACATAACGGCGTCAACTTGCATTCCGCGGCTTCCCAACCACACGTCTATGCCGGCACCATCCATTGAGGATGTATCTCTTAAATAGCCGTAATCAACTTTGTATACAAAGTCGGGAAATTTCGGGTGTACCGTTCCCTTTGGACGGTCAATAATCACTTCCGATTTACTTACCAATTCATCTAATGCTTTCCAAAATTCACTATTATATTCTTTCATTTCTGTATCTCCTTACACGCCTGTCTTAACAATCCCTTTGCCGAATTTGGCTTCCAGTTCATCAACGAGGTGCGAGAGTTTGTCGTCGTGCGGTTTGATTTCCTCAAACAGCGATTGTTGCACTTCGCCATAGGTCAAATGTGTCAGCGTTACGCCGGTTGAGCGATAAATTAAATTCGGCCGGTAAAGTTGTTTCAAAAGGCTCATAGCGGTCGTGCGCACTTCTTGGTCGCCGTTGGTCGGGTTCGGCAGTTTTGTCTCAATGGCGAGATATTTGAAGTCTTTGGTTCGGAGCATAACTTCCACCCTTTGGCAAAATCCGTTCCACCACCGCAACTTCTGACAAGCTTCGTGAACGTGCCGATTTAATTCATGTTCCAAATATTCCAAACTCTGCGTAAAGTCCTCAAAACTGCGTGTTACCTGTATGCTTTGCGGCGCGGTGGGTTCGTTATTTACCAAAGATGTGGCAATACCGCTCAGTTCGCTTTTCAAATTTAATCCGTTTATGCCGAAAGCTTTTCTAATCCAGCCGTTTTCTTTTTCTACAAAATCTTTAATCGTAAAAATGCCGCTGAACTTCATGTGCTCGCTGTTTTTACGCCCGATACCGCTGACGTCCTCAATCGGCATTTCGCCCACAATATCCAAGATTTTATCCGGCGGAATAACGAATATCCCGTTGTTGCTCTTGGCTTTATCACTCGCCAATTTTGCGAGCGTTTTAGAAGTCCCCAAGCCGATGGAAACGGGAATACCGACCTTGTCCCATACGGTCTGGCGGATATTTTTGATGATGTCGGTATAAGTTGAGTGATAAACCTTATTGAGGCTGGTCAAATCAATAAAAGCTTCATCAACCGAGGTGACTTCGACATCAGGACTGAAAGTTTTGATGGTGTCCATCACCTCGCGCGAAATCT
>CAMOLN010000043.1 GCA_946618745.1 uncultured Alphaproteobacteria bacterium
TCATAGCCTGCAAATGCTGAAACGAGCATTATTAGAGTACTTTCAGGCAGATGAAAGTTTGTTATTAACGCGTCAATACATTTGAATTCATAGCCCGGATAAATAAATATTCCGGTATCCCCTTCGTCCTCTTTTATACAGCCGAATTTTGACGCAACGCTTTCAAGAGTTCTTGTACTTGTCGTACCAACGCTGATAACGCGCTTTTTGTTCTTTTTTGTTTCACGGTCAATGATGGATTCATCGGTTCGAACATCAATGGAAGTGTTGGCACATGAGTTGACGCATGCTTTTTTTGCTTTGTTGACATTTCACAAAGTGAAAGGATTAAAGATAAATGCTGATGACAGCGGCGGAAGTATGTGTTTTGAAGGTGATGGTAATTGGCTGATAATTATTGCTCCTTATTTTTTTCCTTTATTTGGTTTTATAGCAATGCTGGTTATAACGGTTTATCAGTGGTTTGCGCCGATGAATATTTTGATTTTTATTGTAATGGGTTATATTATAGGCTATCACGTTGATACAGTTTGTTCGCAAATTCATGAAAAGCAAACTGATTTACCAAAAGTGGGATACGGGTTTTGTGCAGTATTTTTGTTGCCGGCCAATTTATGGATGTTGGGTTGGATGTTAGCCTTTAATTCGCGTGGTTGGGGCGGAATTTCGGTTTTTAATAGTTTGATATGGCAACTGGATAAAAAGTTTTTCAGTTATGTGTTGAATTTGATAGGTCTTTAACGGACTTCGTTTAGAATTGCCCGGCTGAAATCAGCCAAAGAATTATCATGTGCTCCCATAATAACAATTTTATCTCCGGATTGAACATGTTTCTTGATAAAATCTAAAGTATCGTCTTTTGATTTGGAGAAAAAAGCATTGGAATGCCCGTTTTGTCTTATGCGATTGATAATATCTTGAGAAGATATATCGGTATCTTCAGGGGCTATTTCATAGATTTCCTGCATAATCATTATATCTTCGGGGGCCAAAGAACGAGCGATAACGGCAGCAGTTTCTTCACCGGTGTTACGAGCGGAAAAAGAAGTGTGGGGTTGATACATAGCAATAATTCTGCCGCCACCGGATTTTAGAGCGAGAAGTGAAGCTTCTATTTTACTCGGGTTATGGGCAAAGTCGTTGAAAACGGTTATGTTGTGAACTGATCCCATTTTTTCCAAACGAGTTTTAACACCTTTAAATCCCTCTAAAGCTTTGGCGGCATCGAAAGCAGCGATGCCGAGTTTGGAACAAACAGCAATAGCGGCTAACGCATTGGCAATGTTAAATTTGCCGATTAAGGGTAAGGTAAAAGTTTGATTTTGCAAAGTATAAGTGATGGAATCATTATTTAATACGATATTATCTGCATAAAAATCATTTTGAGGATTATTAAGGGAGAAGGTGGTTAAATGAGGATGAGTTATTTTGGCGTGGTTGGGAAAATCCAAACTTATGACAAGATTTTGCGAATGTTCGGCAAATACGCTGAAATAAGAGAAGAGTTTTTCCATGGAAGTGTGATCGTGAGAGATGTTAGTAATCAGACCGATAAAAGGATGATATTTTTGGATTGAACCATCGCTTTCATCTGCCTCGATGACGCAAATTTCATCTTCATTATATATATAGTTTGGAATACCCTTGTCTGTGGGATAATTACATAATGCGCCGCCATTAATCATACAAGGTTTTTTACCCAAAACGTTCAGAATATAACCAATCATGGCGGTAACAGTGGTTTTGCCAGCAGTTCCGCCAACGGCAATCCCGTAACGATAAGAAGATAATAATTCCAATAGCAAATCAGAGCGATATTTGACCGGAATACCAAGTTTGTGGGCTGCAATTATATCGGGATTGTTTTCTTTTACGGCAGCAGATACGCATAAATATTCAGTGTCCGGAGTTATCATAGATCCATCTTGAGGGCAAATATGAATTCCGGCTTTTTCTAAAGCTGTTTTGCGATCGGCATCTTTACCAATATCAAAGCTATAATCAGATCCGTAAACATCGTATCCTTTGCAAACCATGATTTGTTCAAGAGGGCTTATGCCGTTGCCGGCGGCGCCGCTAAAAGATATTTTTTTCATTTAACAGTCCTTTACAGTGCATCAATAGTGTTGTTTTCTTGTTGTTTAAGTATTTGAAGATTACGATATTCAATAACCAAGAAGCTTTGATTATCACCATTTACGCCGATGCTTAAGGTAGCTTCGACTTCATCATTATGATATGTTGAATACAAAACCGCAGTTCCTGATGCTAATTGAGACAAAAAGTCGGGATTTCCGAGAGGTGCAGTTTCTTCTATGGTGATTTCTTTTTCTTTATCTTTTTCATCGGGAATAGTTTTGGTGATAGTTGCAGGCGTAAATTGTTGTTGCATGTTGCCGTATTTTTTATCCAAGTAATCAGAATAAGTATGATATTGTGCTAAAATGTGCGAGGCTGACGGGGTGTCATTTTCGTATTTAGAGTAAGCTAAAATACGATAAAGTTGGTCTGTTAAGCCATAAGATACGAATATACGATCAAAAAAATTTATCGGTTTAGGCAGATTTAAGGCTTCAAATGAATTGGGGTGATCTTTTATTTCAACCAAATTTAATTTGATGCCTTGTTCGCGGGTTGAGGCAATTGAGGAGTTCCAGAGCAATCCGAAAGGAGCCGGAGAGGTTGGGCGCTCATGAAGTTGTTTGGTTGATTGAGCCGAAGAAACAGAAGAAGGAAGCCCCTTGATGGTAAGGCGATGAGGTGTTTGGCGTAATAAATTTTTAGCGGATTCAACGGCTTGATTTTTACTTTTGTCGCTGAGAGAATTATCGGAAGATTTTTGCGGTGCGGCGCGCACGATTATATCAGCATCGTCAAATAAGGTATTTTGCGATACTACACCGTCGTCGGCAAAGACGTTGACGGGCCAAAAAGCAATTAATAAAAACAACACAAAATTTTTCATCGCAAAATCCTTGTAGTATGTTGCAAAATTAAATTGAAACCAAATACTAACTTGTTTAATATAATCACATGTTTATACAATTTGCAATTTTTTTATTGAAATAGTTCAAAGAGATGGAAAATAAGGATGAGAGATTAAAAAAATTTGTGCATGAAAGGATGAAAAAAAGCCTGTTGGTAACCGGAAGGAAGTTGGTTGCTGAGGGCGGAATTGAGGCATTGAGTGCGCGCAAATTGGCGGTAAAAGCTAATTCATCGGTGGGAATGATTTATAATCTTTTCGGAACGATGGACAGCTATGTTTCCGAGCAAAATGTGATTACGTTAACAGAATTGTATAATCAGTTACAGAAAGTGAGCATGAGCGGTAATGCATTTAACAATTTGAACAGGTATGCTGATGTATTGGCATCTTATATTATAGCGAATCCGAACTTGTGGGCTTTGTTGTATAATCGACACTTGTCGGCGGGGGCGGTTAAAAGCTCGACGGCCGAAGCGCGAATAATAAAAAAAATAGATTTATTGATTTGTTGGCAAGTTGCCGGTTTAATCGGGGATATAAGCGTTAAAGAAAAAAGGATGATGATAAAAGTCTTGGAGATGAGCTTGTTTGCCGTGAGCGGATATTTGTTGGGAAATAAGCTGAACAAAAACTCTGGAGTTAATAAGCGCAATCTTTGCAAGTTGCTGATGAATACTTATGTTGCGGGATTGTATAGTTTGAGGTAGCATGGAAAATATTTGGTTTATTGTTCAGCTGAAAATTTTGCAGTTTTGGGATTATTTGAATTCTGCAGAATTTTTAGATGCATTTTTTAATAATCGCTTTTATTTGATTTTAATGGCGGTAGGGTTGGTTCATTTGAAACAGGCTACTTATAGATCAATGTTTTGGGCAGCAGTTATAAATATTCCCGGCACTTTGCTGCATGAGTTAATGCATTTTATTGTCGGGTTGGTTTTGAATGCCAGACCATGTAATTTTACGATTTTACCTAAGAGATGTCCGGAAGGATATGTGATGGGAAGTGTGGGCTTTCGTAATGCTACTTTTTATAATGCACTGCCGTCTGCATTAGCGCCTTTGGCATTGTTGCCACTGGGATATTATATAAATAAAATGGTGTTGCCGGAATTAGAGCCTACTTTAATTAACTGTATTTTATATATGTTGTTGCAAATTATATTGATAGAAAATGCCATGCCTTCGAAAACCGATTTTAAGGTGGCAATGATGTATAAAAGCGGAGTGATTTTTTATTTGATAATTGGAATCGCTGCGTTATCAATGTTATGAGATAAGGACTTACTGTGTAGATAAATGCCTTTATTATTGACAAGAGAGAATTTTGTTATTGTAATGGACATACTTTATTATATTTGATAAATTATTGTTCGACAGTTTCGGCTTAGGCCGTCTGTATATTTTATGTTTAACCTTCAAAAAAATTAATGCTATGAAAAAGGTAAACATCGCCGACACTCGTTCAACTCGCTGTGATTCTTCCTAAACTCCAGACCCTTTTAGGAAGACTTTGTGTGAGTTAGCAGTGGCAATCGGCAAAGTTGCGCGTCCTTTTAACGGATGCTTGAAGGGGACCGCTTGTGGTTGCAAGCTGTCTCCTTCTATTTTTTTAAATGAAATTTCAGCATTACAGTGTCATTGGTAAAGACGGAAAAATTAATTGATTTTTTAGACTCTTGTCATTATGATTTGTTTCATAATATAACGAATCGGCAAGCCGAAGTTTAAAGGGTTGTGAGGTTATATTTGTTATTTGTGTTTAAACTATTAAGGAATCTAAAATGATAAACTTTAAAAAAGTAAGTGCGTGGGCTGCCGCCATTTTGTTGGCAACAGCTAACGGTGCTTTTGCTTCCGAGATGGATTTGAAAGTTCCGTCATTGGATGTAGCTTATGACATTTTCGGTTACTCAATTACGGGTTCTGAAGTTTTGTTGTATGGCTTAGGTCTTTGCGCATTCGGAATGTTGTTCGGATTGTGCGAATTTTTCGGCATTAAAAAATTGCCCGCACATGAGGCTATGTTGCGTGTTTCGAATACCATTTATGAAACTTGCAAAACCTACATGCGTCAACAGGCAAAGTTGTTGGTTGTATTAGAAGTATTTATTGCAGCTTGCATTTTCTACTATTTCTACTATTTGAATCATACACCGTTGCCCAAAGTTTTGACAGTTTTGGGTTGGTCTTTATTGGGTATTTTGGGATCGTTCTCGGTTGCATGGTTCGGTATGAGAATCAACACTTATGCAAACTCTCGCACAGCATTTATGTCGCTCAAAGGCAAACCTTATCCGGTTATGAACTTGCCGTTGCGCTCCGGTATGTCAATCGGTGTTTTGTTGGTTTGTGTTGAACTCATTATGATGATTTCAATTTTGCTCTTTGTTGACAAAGAAAATGCCGGTGCTTGCTTTATCGGATTTGCTATCGGCGAATCGTTAGGTGCTTCTGCCTTGCGTATATGCGGCGGTATTTTCACCAAGATTGCCGATATCGGTGCTGACTTGATGAAAATCATTTTCAAAATTGATGAAGATGATGCTCGTAACCCTGGTGTGATTGCAGACTGTACCGGTGATAATGCCGGCGATTCAGTCGGACCTACCGCTGACGGTTTTGAGACTTATGGTGTTACCGGTGTGGCTTTGGTCAGCTTTATCGTTTTAGGTGCCGGCATGATGTATGCCAACAACGGCGATTTGGTATTGATGGCTAACGGTGTTGATATTCAAGCTCGCTTGATTGTTTGGATTTTCACCATGCGTTTGTTGATGATTTTAACCTCAATCGTTGCTTATTGGTTGAACGGCATTTGCTCAAAGGCTGTTTACGGCAACAAAAAGGCTTTCGATTTTGAGAAACCTTTGACCAGTTTGATTTGGTTGACTTCATTGATTTCGATTGCGGTAACTTTCGGTGTTTCTTACATCATGATTGGCGGATTGGATGCAGACTTGTGGTGGAAGCTGTCGGTTATCATTTCCTGCGGTACTTTAGCTGCAGCTTTGATTCCGGAATTTACCAAAATCTTTACCTCGTCAAAATCAAAGCATGTTGAAGAAGTTGTTAATGCTTCGCGCGAGGCCGGTGCTTCGTTGAACATTATTTCCGGTATTGTTGCCGGTAACTTCTCAGCCTTCTGGCAAGGTTTGGTTATGGTCGGTTTAATGGCAGTTGCCTTCTTTACCGCACGTACCGGATTAGACGGATTTATGGTTTATCCGACTGTATTTGCCTTTGGTTTGGTTGCTTTCGGTATGCTGGGTATGGGACCGGTTACTATTGCAGTTGACAGCTATGGTCCGGTTACCGATAACGCTCAATCAGTGTTTGAACTTTCACAAATTGAAAATATCAAAGGCATTGCCAAAGATATTCAAAAAGAATATGGCTTCAAACCTGATTTTGAAGGCGGTAAGCACCATTTGGAATCCAATGACTCTGCCGGTAATACCTTTAAGGCTACGGCTAAACCGGTATTGATCGGAACTGCGGTTATCGGTGCAACAACCATGATTTTCTCAATCATTTTGTTGTTGAACTTAAAGTTGAACTTGTTGGATCCGGAAGTTTTGTTCGGTATCATCTTGGGTGGTGCGGTTATCTTCTGGTTCTCGGGTGCTTCAATGCAGGCGGTATCTACCGGTGCATATCGTGCAGTTAACTATATTAAGAAACACATTAAACTTAATACAGCTAAAGCTGCTTCGATTGAAGATTCGAAAAAAGTTGTTCAAATTTGCACATTGTATGCACAAAAAGGTATGTTTAATATCTTTATCGTAATTTTCTCATTTACGATTGCTTTTGCTTGCTTTGATGCAAACTTGTTCGCCAGTTATTTGATTTCAATCGCCGTATTTGGTTTGTTCCAAGCCTTGTATATGGCTAATGCCGGCGGTGCATGGGATAATGCCAAGAAAGTGGTTGAAGTTGACTTGAACGAAAAAGGCACACCGTTGCATGATGCATCGGTTGTAGGCGACACCGTTGGTGATCCTTACAAAGATACTTCATCAGTGGCCTTAAACCCGATTATTAAATTTACCACTTTGTTCGGATTGTTGGCAGTTGAAATGGCCGTATCCGCTCCGAAGTGTGTATCTATGGGCTTGGGTATTGCCTTCTTTGTATTGGGCTTGATCTTTGTATGGAGATCGTTCTATTGCATGCGCATAGAGCCCAAAGTCAAAGACTAAAGTAAAAGTGCGCTTAATGGGCGCCTAATACAGAAAGCTCCTTAAAAGCTAAGTCATGTACGTTTAAGTACACTCCTGTCGCTTTTAAGGAGTTTTCTTATTATCCGCCTCATTTATCGCACTTTTATATATGTGCGTCCTTCACAAAAGAAGGTCTTTCCTAGTACACTCCTGTCGCAATTTGCGAGGGTT
>CAMOLN010000044.1 GCA_946618745.1 uncultured Alphaproteobacteria bacterium
TTCAAACTCTTTTACGAGAAACCGGCGGAGAATGTCTTAATTTTTTCGATGCCATTGCCCCGGTTGTTTATAAGGAAAGTATTGATTTTGATAAATGTTGGTATCAATCACGCTATGATAAAGGTAATAAATTCGATTATATTAATTGCCCGCTCACTCAAGAGGAATACTATAATTTTGTTGATGCTTTGTTAGCTGCGGAAAAAACTGAATTCCATGATTTTGAAAAAAATGTTTATTTTGACGGATGTCTTCCCATTGAGGTAATGGCAGAAAGAGGAAAAGATACTTTGCTATACGGGCCTATGAAACCGGTGGGGTTGACAGATCCTCATCATCCCGAAACCAAACCGTTTGCAGTTGTTCAATTACGGCAAGATAATCATTCAGATACTTTGCGTAATATAGTAGGTTTTCAAACAAAAATGAAATATGGCGAACAGTTGAGAGTTTTTCGTATGATACCTGCTTTACATAATGCCGAATTTGCCAGGTTGGGCGGAATACATAAAAATACTTTTATTAAAAGTCCGATAGTTTTAGATGATTTATTACGCTTGAAATCTAAAACTCATATCAGTTTTGCCGGTCAAATCACCGGTTGTGAGGGCTATTGTGAAAGTGCTGCTGTAGGAATTTTGGTGGGATTGTTTAAGTTTTGTGAGTTAACTGAAAAAGTTGTTCCTTTTCCGCCGGCTACTACGGCTATTGGTGCAATTTATCAACATTTGCGTGATGATACTAATGTCGATGATTATCAACCGATGAATGTTAATTTCGGTCTTTTCCCGCAGTTGCAGCCGCATATATCAACCAATGGTAAAACAATTCACCTCAAAGGAACATTACGTAAAGAAGCATATTGTAAAAGAGCTGCATCAGATATTATTCCATGGCTTGATAAAATATCATCTTTGTTATCGGTTCGTTAATAAATTGCTGTTATAATATTCTAACAAACTATCGTAAGCAGGACGTTTTATGAATAAATTAGTTGCTAAAATGATTAAAAAGACAGACTACACGTCTTATTGTTGCTTGCACGTTATGGCGTCGCATCGGCGTAATGCTTTGTATGCTGTTGGTGTTTTTGCCAAATGCGTAATGGATATAGTTTCCAGTGCGGAAAAAATACCGCAAAAAATTGATTTACTCAATGCTTGGCAACAGGAATTGGATAATATTTATCAAAATAATGCTCCGACTTCGCAAATCGGTCGGGATATTTTTGCAATTTTACAGAATTTTAATCTTCCTAAAAGTGAATTTATGATGTTGCTAAACAGTGCACGTAACGATTTGCTCAATCCTCCTCGCGGATTGTCACAGCAGCTTTATGGAAAGTACTGTGATGAACGTGCTGGTGTGTTTATTCGTCAAGTCTTGCGTATATTAGGATGCAATGATGAAATTTGCATTAATCAACTGGCAAATTATTTGGGAAAAGCATTACAAACAACTTTTTTCTTGCGTGATATCAAAGATGATGCATTAAACGGGAGAATTTATCTTCCTTTTGATTATTTACGCGATGCTGGAATTAATTCATGCAATCCTATGGAGATTATTGTTGATAACAATCTGGGTAAAGCACGTGACAGGTTAGGGAAATTTGCTAAAAATAATTTTATTAAGGCCTTTGATTTATTGAATAATCTTGATAAAAAAACTGCGTTTCATTTGAAAATGCTCGTTTATCCTTATAAGTATTGTTTTGATGCCATGGATAGTCGTGGTTGGGAAATAATTACTCCGAAACCTGATGTAACTCCTTTCACTAAAATAATGTTATTCTTCAAAGCCTATATGGAGAAAGTATTTTGAAAGAGGTAGCTGTTTGTCATATTATCGGAGGAGGAATTAGTGGATTGGCCGCTGCTTTTTTTCTCAAAAAATATTGTCCGGATATGTATTCGGTTATTTATGAAGCTAATCAAAATCTTGGCGGAAAAGCTTATAGTGAATATGATGATGCCTGGAATATTAATCTTAACAATTATTTGCACACAATTTTTAATACTGATGTTTTTATGAGCCGCTTTGTTGATGAAAACGAGTGGCGGCAAAATATGTTTTTTATTAATATGCGTGATATGTCCGGCAGCCTGTCGATTAAAGAAAATTTTGATATAATTTGCAAAAAAATTTGCCAAATTCAAAGCGAAAAAATTGCCGCTCCGGTTAAACAACGTTTGTTGAGATTGTTTAATAAAAATTCTTTCAGTTCGTTAAAGTTTTATGCTTCCGACAGTAATTTCAGTCAGAAATTTGTCAATGTATTGGCTTCTTTTGCTGATGAAGTTCATTGCAGTTGTCGTTTGAGTAAAATAATTTCACGTAAGCAACACATAACTTCTTTGTATTTTGGGAACAGAAAAGTTAAATTGGGGGGTAATGATAAAGTTATTTTTGCTTTTGGTAATTCCGAAGCTTGTAAATTTATTGATGTTAACAAATTAGTATATAATTGTTCGGTTAATATTGCTTATCATACTTCGCAGACTGTTTTTTTACCGCAAGGTGTATCTTTTGTCGGTTCAAGGGAAGGAATAGCCGATTGGATTGTGGCATCTCCGAACATCTTATCGGCACAGATTTTTAATTATAAACATCAATTTACAACTCCTGATAAGATTGCCCTGTATGTTTGGGATGAAATATCGCGTATTCGCGGGGTTAATTCATCATTTATGCCGTCATATCGACTTGAAATTAACGATAAAGCTTCGCTTAAAATGACCGAAAACAATAATTCGGCGCGTCCCGATAATGCCGCTACTGAATATGACAATGCTTTTTTGTGCGGAGATTGGACAATGAAAAATTATCCGTGCACTCTGGAAGTTGCGGTTTCATCAGGCAAACGTGCCGTCAGAACAATGCTGAAATCTTAATATAAAAGGACAGAAAATATGAAAACAACTATTTCAACTTTAACTAACGGATTAAGAATCATTACCCAAGAACGCCCCAGTTTGGAAACCGTGTCTTTAGGTATATGGGTTAAAACCGGATCGGCCTGTGAAAATACCGCCAATAACGGTATTTCTCATTTTTTGGAACATATGTCTTTTAAGGGGACCAACACTCGCACGGCTTTGCAAATTACCGAGGAGATTGAAAATGTCGGCGGACAATCCAATGCCTATACTTCACGAGAATGCACTGCTTATTATGCCAAAATGATGAAAGAGGATGCCGAATTGGCTATAGATGTTTTAATCGATTCGGTTAAAAATTCAATCTTTCCGCAAGAAGAGTTAGTTAAAGAACGTGATGTAGTTATTCAGGAAATTAAACAAACTATCGATACTCCTGATGATATAGTTTTTGATTATTTTCAAGAAACAGCTTTTCCCGACCAAGCCTTAGGACGTTCTATTTTAGGTCCTCAAAAATTGGTCAAAAACTTTAGCCGCGATGATCTTCTTAGTTATATCAATACTAATTATGCTGCCGAAAATATGGCTGTTTGTGCTGTCGGCAATATTAAGCACGATGATTTTGTTAATATGGTAGCAGCCCGCATGTCCGACTACAAATCAAAAGTATCATTTACTCCGGACCAACAAATTTACCGTGGCGGATTTTGTTCGCATAAAAAAAATATCGAACAAACCCATATTTTATTAGGTTTTCCCAGTTGCTCTTATAAAGATAAAAAACATTGTGCTATTGTTTTACTATCGGCAATTTTGGGTGGGGGAATGTCATCCCGTCTCTTTCAGGAAATTCGCGAAAAACGCGGATTGGTGTATTCGGTTTACAGTTTTAACTCTATGTTCAGCAGCAATGGCTTGTTCGGTATTTATGCCGGAACCGAAGCCAAAGAAGTTCCTCAGCTTATGCCGGTAGTAATTGATGAAATCAAGAAAATATGCAATGATTACGTGACCGAAAAAGAATTTGTCCGTGCCAAAACACAAATTAAAGCCGGTTTAAAAATGGGATTGGAGAGTTCGTCATCTACCGCTGAAGTATTGGCTCGTCAATTACTAATGTATGATCGTGCTTATTCGGTGGCTGAATTAGTTGAAAAATACGAAGCCGTAACTTTAGACAATATCAGAGATGCAGCACAATCAATATTTTCCGGAACTCCTACCTACACGTTATTAGGAGCTTATGATAAATATATGGAATATGACGAATTACAGAAAGCGTTAGCATAAATTTAAATATTACTCGCTATAATAAATGCAAATTATGGAGGAATAGATGTCGCGTGCGGAAGATATTTTTCAAAAGTTGGTTTATTTCGGCGAAGACGCTCTTGATGAGTTTATCGTTAATCATCAAAGCGAAGAGCTGTTTCTTGATTTCAAGCAGGCTGCCTCTGACGGCAAAAATTATAACACGCTTCATAAAGATGATCGTCGTAATTTAGCCAAAGCCATATCCGGATTTGGTAATTCCGAAGGCGGCGTGGTCGTTTGGGGAATTGAATGTTCGCGCGATGTTGAAATCGGAGATGTTGCCAAAGCCAAAGTTAAGGTTAAAAATGTTCATCGTTTTTTAAGTTGGTTGGAAAATGCCATTTCCGGTTGCACAATCCCAAGCCATAACAAAGTCCGTAATCATGTTATCAGTGTCGACGAGGAGGGTGATGGATATATTGCCACCTATATTCCCAAAAGTGATGTTGCGCCGTTAATGACCTCGAGTAATCCTGCGATATATATTCGATCCGGTTCTAACAATGTTCCGGCTCCTTATGCCGTTATTGCCGGAATGTTCGGTCGCTATCCTCAGCCCAATATTGAAATTAAAGTAACCGATAAAAAAATTGAGGCTTTATCAAATCAGGATGAAGATATTTTATATCCCAACAGTATTGATAATCCTCCCGAGCAATATGTCAAAGTTTCGTTTGAAATTGATGGCGAAAACCGTTCCAATGTAATTGCCCGCGAGATGTTTTTATCCGCTAATGTTATCAGTGATGGCGGTGAGTATAACAAAGTGCGTTTTTCCAATTATAATCAGATGGAAACAATTCCCGGTATTGAAGGACAGTTAAACATCATTACTCGTCCCGAATTACGCTTACCTCCGCGAGGCACAATTCGTTTTTGCTCATGCGAAGTTATTTTATCACCTTACGCAGAAGAAGATTTTCAGCTTGAAGGAGTTATAGGCGCTAATATGGCAATGCCGCGCGATTTTCGTATTTATATTCCCAAAAATCGTTTGCGTTCTTTTGTTGCTAAAGTTATTCGCGGGGAAGAAGACTATAATATGATTATGAACGAATTTTTCCAAGACTTTTTCCGTGGAGAGTTTTAAATGCCTGAAGTTGAAATTTATACCGATGGAGCTTGTTCGGGCAATCCCGGAGCCGGAGGTTGGGGAGCAATTTTGCGCTGTAAAGGTGTTGAAAAAGAACTCAGCGGAGGTGCTGTTGATACTACCAATAATCGTATGGAGTTGACCGCGGTTATCGAGGCTCTTAAAGCCCTAAAAACATCTTGTGATGTCACTGTTTGCGCCGACAGCCGCTATGTTATGGACGGAGTTACCAAATGGTTGCCTAATTGGCTGAACAATGGTTGGCGCACCGCCAATAAAAAGACTCCGGTAAAAAATGTCGATTTATGGCAAGAACTCGAGTCGCAGCTTAAAAAACATAAGATTCGTTGGATTTGGGTTAAAGGACATAATGGTCATGCCGAAAATGAGCGGGTTGACGAGTTGGCGCGAATCCAAGCAAAATCTATGACTGGAGCCTGATTGTAAAATTTAGCTTGATTTAGACAAGAATATATGTTATTGTTAACTTAGTTTTAACAATAATGTGATTTTACATGGTTAAGCAACGAATACAACCCGCATTTTCGGGAGAAAAACAATCCCAAGAGATTAGTAAATCTCAAAGTGATTTTTACCACTTTGAAACCAAAGAAGAATTTATAGCCCACTTAATTCGCACCGACCAAATTCAAAAAGATACCCATCCCTCTCCAGACGATGGGTTAATTCATTTAAAAGGTGTGTTGAAAATTGATAATCGTGTCAAATCCGGTCTTAATTGGAATGATGTTGTAGTTACCTCTGCCATAGTGGAAAAGGGGAAAATAAGCCGTTATCAGTATTTGCCTCTGACAAATAAAGGCATTACCACTGATCTTAAGGCTCCCGATCTGCAGCAATATATGCAACATAATAACTATGGCGCGGTTTTCAAAGATAATATATGGCATGTTGATGTTTTACGCATCCCCGAATCGGCAACTCATTTGGATTTTTCCTCAGTAAAAGCTAAAATAACCTTATTCTACGGTAATCAAATCAATTTATCAACTTTACCTTATTCGCGAAATATATTCGGTTTAAGTCCGAGGCGTTTGGCTGTAGATTGCGCCAATGCCCGCAAAATAGCTCAACAGAAAGGTTGCGGCAAAGAAATATTAAAACTTTTGCCATCGTCTAATCCTTGGTCAGGTTTTATTGGTTTTGGCAGCATTTTCGGTTCCGGTAGGAGATGATAAAATATTTATTGTCAGTTTTTGTAAAAAAATAATTGCACCAAATTGCAAAAATTGCTAAAAAAGAATTGAAACTAATAATTATTAAATTATAAAACTATGCCTACAAGAAAACAAGAAATTCCCATGTTACTTAATGGTAAATGGGTCGGTCCGGGCGCAGAAGAGATGAACGGATACAATGAAATGCCGGATCCGGTCAAAAGGATTCTGCAATCTGCCGCTACAAGAAAAGCGGCAAAAGCCCGAAAAGAGGCATCGTCGGAAGACGAAAGAAAGTTCCGGCGTCGTCTGAATGGTTGCGGATGCATTGGCTGCCAGTTTCCGTCTCAATACGTTTTTCATGAGCGTAGCGCTTTTGAAATTGTTTTATGGGATGGAAAAATTAATGGCATGGCCACAGTTGTCTGCGATTATCTGTCCGGGATGACCGATCAGTATTCCCTGCTGAAATTTCGTGAAATCTACGTTCCCCGCGGGTGGGAAGTTTTTTGACACAGAACGGGAGTACCCGCTTTACAATTGTTGGCTTGCAACTGTCCAGAACAGGGCGAAGCATGGAGGGGCCATGTGGTATCAGGAGGATCTGATTGAGGAGGTACGTGCCCGAAACGACATCGTGGATCTCGTTTCGCAGTATGTTAAACTGAAAAGGGCCGGAAGCAGTTATGTGGGGTTGGTACACCAACGGCACGATGGCAAAAGGCAGCGTTCAGGGTCTGTACGATGTAATTGAGCCGGCTGATACTGTAACCGATTACAACATGCGTGTTGACATCCTTGATGTACATGACACGATCGCATGCGCTCGCGTAGAGCTTGACAAGATCTGGGGCGATGAGATGAAGACATTTACCGATTATCATACTCTGATCAAGATTGACGGCGAG
>CAMOLN010000045.1 GCA_946618745.1 uncultured Alphaproteobacteria bacterium
CAGGACGATAGAGTGGGGATAAGAGCATGGGACTAAAAAGGGCTGTTATAAGATGGGTATTGATAGGGATTGCGGCGTTCGGATTGGGGACGGCAACAGCAGATGATGTCTATGCCAGAACAATTATATGCGGTAATAATCTGTGCACGGTGGGGGATCAACCAAATTGGGACAGAATGTGTTGGGAGGTAAAAAATAAGAAAAAGAATAAATGCTCTTATTATTGTCAAGGAGTAACCGAGGTTCCCAGTGATTGTCGAAATAAAGATAAATATGAGTGCAAGAGGACACCTAATTCAAGGAAAAATTGTGAATTAGAAAATAACGGATATCCGATTGATCCGCGAAACAAACCGGAAAAATATAAATATTATACCGAAGCCGAATACAGCAAATATGAGTTGGAGCATCTGCCTGATTGTAAAAGTGGAAAAGCCGGAGAGCAAGTTTGTAAGTGCTTTAAGAAGACAGTGTGTCAAAAGGGACAAGCTTGCCGAAAGATGCAAATGATCCAAACACATCTGGAAACCGGAACAGGTCCTATGGTTGACTATACATGCGAATATCTTAATGATGCAACTAATTCGAATATGACCGCGCATAACAGTGTGTCGGCAACGGATGGTTATGAAGCTCAAAAACAGATAGATGCGAATACCGACAGTTTGAACGGAGATAACGGTTGCAAAACAATAGCACAATATTTGGAAAGATATACTTCCGGGTGTTGGAGCTGTATGGTGGTAAGCAAACTGACTGAAGCTTTTTTAAGTGCGGCAAGTTCGGGTATGAAAATTACCGAAGATGCGGGCAAAAAGTTGTTGATGTTGGGGTTTGCAATATGGTTGGCTTTTTGGGCATTGAAAAATGTGAGTTCGTTTACCGAAATCAAAGGCGGCAATGTGTTAAATGATTTGCTGAAAACTGCAGCAAAAGTGGTGTTAGCTTGGATTTGCATTAATGCCGGAGTAAGCTTAATTCAAAGTTTTATTATTCAGCCGATTATGGGAGTTGGTTCGGAGATAGCTCAAGTTTTTTGGTCAGATAAAACTATAAATCCTAAAGGATCAAACATAAAGGATGAAATTGAGCCATTTAATTGGGAGGATACGTTTGAACCGGCAGATGCTGATTTGGAAGATGAAGTTAATGCAATGGTTGCAGATGGTTTGGGAGGAGGAACATCTGATGAAGATCCAGATGGAGATGGTGTAGTTGATGAACCAGCACAAGTTAGTAAGGATGATTATGAGCAGATTGTGATAAATTTACAAGCGGCTTTTCTTAAGATTTTACAGAGTCAGTATAATGAAATTATAAAAAGTTGTAAAGGTGGCGGTTACAAAAGTTGTGAAGGGGTTGGATCATCATCTGGGTCCTGTAATAGCGGCTGCCGACATAAAAGTTGCGGAGATCCAGGCCATCAGAATTATGTTAAGAAGATTATGAATTGGGCCGGTGGAGGTTCAGTTGTAGATCATTATTGTCAAGCCTCTATTACTGCCGCAATGAATAGACTGCATCAGTTGGTTGGTGGCAGAGTCACGGAATTATTGAAAAGTGCAGGGGTTAATTGCCAACGAGGACAAATAGCCGGAGGTAGTAATGTTACACCAAATATTCAGTTGTGTAAAAATGGTGTTCAGGTTTATAGAAATATTAATATGGCAGATACAATTTATTATCATAATGTGATAAATAAGAGCGGAGTAAAAAAGACAGTCGGTGGGGCTTCAGGATACCATGCGGTTACTTATTTAGGTGGATCGGTCATAAGTTTTAATGGTGATTCAGTCGGTCCAATGTGTACTAGTTATTATTACAATGTTACAGGTAGAGTTTTTTGTTTGAGTTGTTTATTGAGAGCTGAATTAAAAAATAATGGACTAGGAAATCTTGATGTAGAAAAATTAGCAGCACTTGCGGGTGATGTTGGGCAGTCGTATATAAATTACGAAGGAGGCAAGTTTGTTGATGCAAGTAGTGAAAGTGAAATGGAAAATATTGTTAAAATTGACGATATAAAATATCACGGAAAGACTGATATTATTCCAAAATCGGTGATTAATTCGATGTTGGGGGCGACAAAGGTAATAACCGATAACACTGCGCAGATGATGGTGTTGGGTAATATGGCGATGTGTTATTCTACAATGAAAGGTGGCGGAGCTTGGACGATTTTGAAATTGGGTAAAGTTCATATAAGTATTACCAATATATTTATGTGGTTAGACGGTGCAATTATATGGTTGTTGGGGTTTGTGCTGACTTGTATTATTGCTTATTATCTGGTGGATATGTCATTTAAGATCGGTTTGGCAGTGCTGGCATTTCCTTTAATGATGGGGTTGTGGCCGTTTAAGGTTACTCAAGGTAAATTGGCTGAAACCATAGCTATTATTGCTAAATCGGCGGCGACGTTTGCTTTTTTGGCGATTACAACTTATTATGCAATTGAGTTGTTAGCGGCATCCTTGGGCGGCAAAGATGGTCTGCAGGGGATTTATAATGAGTATGACAGCATTGTAAATAATACGGTGCAAGGTGATGAGCGCGATGATATAATAGATAAGTTGGATAATTATTTCCATCTGTTTTCGGCCGGTTTTCTGTTGATGTTATTTGGTTGTATCTATGGGTATAAGCTGATTAGAAAGACGACTGATGATTTGGCAGATAAATTCTATTCCGACAGCACGTTCGGCAGTCAAACCCCGATGCATAATCGTATGACTGGAATGGCTTCGATGGCTAATAAGCTTAATCAAAAATGGGGAACGGGACTGGCTAAAGATATGGCAGCCAATAAAGTTGGCCAAGGGCTTAAAAATGTTGCCGGTCGAGGGGTAACAGCGGCAAAATCTGCCGGTAGATCAGTCGCAGGCGGTGTTCGTTCAACAGCAAACAAATTGTTGGGCAAAGATGGTAGCTGAGGAAAATGGTAATGAAAAAAGTAGTGAGTTTTTGTAAGTCGGGATTACTTTGGTGCATGATTCTATTATTGGGAGCATGCGGTAAAGATAATAGTTGCAGCCCTGTTGCCAAATTGGCGGATTATGATACAAGCGAATGTACATTATGTTCAATTTTCAAAGTTGTTTTTAATACGGTAAGCAGTATAGCTGCTGATGCTAATCGAGTATTTACCCAACCGGTAATTATTCTTACTTCGGTGGGGTTTGCCGTATGGTTGGCAGTGTTTGTTTTAAGGTATTTAGCGACTATGGAAACCAGAGATATCAAAGATGTGTTTCAAGAGTTGTTGGTTAAGGGTTTTCAGGTGGTATTGGTTGTGGTAATTTTGAATTTTGGGGCAAACAGATTTTATGAGTGGTTAATTAATCCGGTCTATCTGACGGTTTTGAAAGCGGCAGAAACAGCGTCAGATGGAGGTATACCAAATGGAAATGAGTATATTGATACAATTGATACATCAGGAATTAAATCTTTTCCCGGAGGATTGCCGGCGGATATGGGTAAAGCTATTTTAAAAACGATGACATCAATTGAAAATAATGTATTACAAATAAAAGCTTTCGGCAGTTCGTTAACCTGTTATTCGTGGGAAAAAAGATTTTTAGGGATTATTCCTAATTTCAGTTTGTTGTTATCAGGGGGATTCTTTTGGTTGTTAGCTACGGCTATGATTATAATATTGCCGTTTTTAATGATAGATGCGGTATTTCAATTAGGGGTGGCGTTGGCGTTGCTGGTTCCGGCAATTGGGGGGTATCCTTTCCGTGCAACTAAAATTTACAGTAAAAAAGTTTGGGATATTTTTCTTAATTCGGCTTTTACATTTTTGTTTGTTTCAATAGTTGCATTATTGATGGTATCGGTTTTACAATCGACAGCTGAAAGCGTGGCAACGGAAGCCAATATGACTTGGACAGATATTATGAGCGATGATGAAGGTAAAATTGATGAGTATATCGATAAATTCGGGTGGTTTCACAATAATATGTTAAAGTTTGCGATGGTGTTTTTGTTAGCTTGGACAGTGATGAGTATGGGGCGGAAATTTGCGGATGAGTTTGCTTCGTCAATAGCAGGGACCAGTATTGGTAGCAGCATAGGAACAATGGCGGCATCTGCAACTAAAGGTGCGGTTAAAAAACTTGGAAAACCGGCCGGACAGGTTATAAGCGATAAGGTGGAAAAACAGGCGGCGAGTATGGGACAGCATTTAGCACATTTTCATCGACGCAAAGTGGATAGCAGGCAGCAGAAAAGATTTGATCGTGATTTTGTTCGGTATGGCGGAAAAACAGGTGATGACGCGGATGGTAATACAATTGCAAGTTATACCAGAAATCGCAGGGCTTTAGGATTAAGTTTACCGGGATTTCTGGGCAAAGTTACGGTTACGCGTGATGCTGATGGTAATATCTCAAAAGAAAAAGGTCCAGGATTTGTTAAAAAGGCTTGGTCAAAGGTTAAAAATGTTTTTACACGAAAAAAATCAGATGGCTCAAAATTAAAAGATGTGGTCACTACTAAGAGATATGAAAGAATGGATACCGGCAATTATGTTACGGAAAGAGTTGTGAAAGTAACCAAAGGAAAGAAAGTGCTTGATTCAGGGGATTGGGAGGAATTTCTTACAGAAAAGACTGTTTCGGAAAAAGTGCTTGCTAAAAGTCAGGAAGCTGAAAAAATTCTTACAGAAAAGGGTGAATTAGATGAAATAAAAATTCAAAAAATGATGTATGGCTTGAATGATAAGCAGAAAGAGCAATTACAGGAACAAATAGCTGACAGACTTTTGTTTGCTTCGTGGAGTTCTTATGATGGGATTATCGGTAAAAAGATTGTTACTGAGAGAGATGGTGATATTGTAAGAAAGATTGTTACTTTACCGGGAGGGAGAAAAGAGATAAGCGAAATTAAGTTTCCGCGAGGAAATGCTTTAACTACGGAAGATAAAAAAGCAGCATTGGCGGAGATTACCGGGGCTTCAAAAGTTTATAATGGTGATGATTTGCAAAAATATATGGATACGGCACAAAAAGCATTAGATGATCCTAATCGGGCGGTTGATTTTGCTAATATTCGTAAATCAGCTGAAGAAGATTTGCAAAAATTTGTTAAAGGTGATTTGGTAATTTCGGATGATGCTTATGGTAAAATGGCTAAATTTATAGATACATTTGCCGGCGGGGATGAAAATCAAGAAATGAAAAAGTTGCACAGTGATGCTATGGCTAAATTGGATGATGTAGTGAAAAATCAAGAAGGTATGATGCCAAAACGTATTGTTATGACAAAGGTTATTATAAGACAAAACGGACATGTAACCAAGTTATCAAGTGATGGATTGTATGATAGGATTGATGATTTCAGAATATTTAATGAAGATGACAGCAGATTGGAACGCGGAGCGAAAAGATTAGCACGAGGAATTCCAGGATATCATTTAGCTGATAATATGGTTAATAGGTATGAAATAGGTAAAATGAATAGTATTGCGGATGTCGAGGCTCGGGCTGTGAGAGATGTCAATGGGCAAATTAAGATGAATACAATAATGCAGGAGGGCAGATATTATTCAGGAGTTGATGATCCTTATGCAGAAAGTGTGATTTTGCCGGAAGGGCGATCTGTGAATAAATTTTTCCATTTTACCGGACTGATAAGCGGTAAAGAATACGGAACTTTTGGTGAGATGAACCGAAACGGAGAATTTATTGATAAAAGTACCGGAGAGGTAATTGCGCAAAAGAAATTTGAAGTTGATGAACAAGGAAATCGCTATCAGGTTTATCTTAGTGCCTTGGGAGATGAATATACAGTCAGAACCAATAGTGAAGGTAAAAGTGTTAAAGTTACAAAAAATGAAGATGGTTCGCTTGAGTGGGGAAAAGAAGTTACTCGTGAACCTAAGCGTGAATTGGTGGTAAAATACGAAAAAAATGAAAATGGCAGTATTGTAGAAAAACGCATGATGCTCAAAGACGGGATGTTGTCTGATGTTAACGGAATGAGAGTATATGGCAGTTTCGAAAAGTCGAATATGGCAAGATCTTATGAAGACAAAGCTCGTTTTAATAATTATTTTAAATAGATTTATATAAAGGTTTTGAGTTTATTTTTTGAGAAAATGCAAAATGGTTTTTTGCAAAGGAACACTTTGCAGAGGAGAGTCGGAGGCTTCATCAATGACGATGACTTCTTGAATGCCACAACGTTTTTTTAAATCATCAATTGTAGGCGGATTAATACTACCAAACGTTATCAGTGAAGTAATTTTTTGCAAAAATTTGGGTTTGGTTATAATGCCTTTAATGGGAAGTTTAGATGAAAAATGTTGGGAACAATTTCGGCAAGAAAGCTCTTTTCCCATCATACCGCAAAAAGATTTAAAAAATTTTATTCGGCAAAGTTTACGTAATAAAATATTAGGACGAGTAGCAGGATTAATTTCGATTATATTGATGATATGCGCAGATGTAGGAAAAGGTTTTTTTTGTTGAAGTAATTTTTCTATTATAAGATTTCCGGCACCATAAGTTATAAAAGATATATCATTGGGAAACGGAAGATTATTGAGAATTGTATGTAATTGAACAGCATGACTTTTAGTGTTGCGACGAGTCGAAGGGTAATTAACCGATATAGGGACATAACCTTTTGATGAAAGTATTTTTTCCAAAGGGCGAAATATTTGAGCGGTTTGACCATATCCGTGCAGCATAATTATAAGATGATTGTTTTGCGGAATTTTCAGTTCAAAAGCAGCAGCATAACGATTAAATGCTTCACGACAATTGTTAAAATTTCCCTCGTGACGAACTACATTCCAATGATCCAGCAGGCGTTTTTTGCCTGAAGATAAGTTGCGTTGAATTCTCCAACCACAGCATACAAACAAATCTTCCCATAAGCGTTGGTTGTTTATAGCAAATCGATAATCTTTCATTTTGTTCACCATTATGTTGAGGTAAAACGCACAATATGCGAGTCGCATTAAAAAGCGAGTCGTAAAGCCTTTTTTATGCCTATAACATAATTTGGTTAATTAAAAGCAAATATAATTTATAAAATAAAATGTTTTTTTTCAATGAATTAGCAAAAATAAATAAAAAATATAAATTTAGTTGTTGACAAATCAAATAAGCGGTCTTATACAAGCGGTGTTGGTTTGAGGCCAACGGTTATAAAACAGAGTAGATACGGAATAAGAGGATACGCAGACAGTATTGTGTG
>CAMOLN010000046.1 GCA_946618745.1 uncultured Alphaproteobacteria bacterium
CGATATACCATGTTGGAGTTGTTAGTAGCGGCATTTTAGAACATCAATGCTGACTCATTGTTGAGATCCATATACATAACAGCTTCTGATACAGTGCATACGGGGATATTAGCTTCCAATTCAGCAATAGTCAGAGGAGCATCGTCATTAACTTCTTCAGCATCTTCGTCATAAGAAAATACTGCTTCATTAGCGATTTCAGCCATGCCGGTCTTGCCTTTGTGGTCATTTAATTTGGTTTTATGGCGACGCAAACGGGTGGCAATATGCTCGTTGGCTGCATCAAATGAGGAGTAAGGATCGCCGGCGCGTCCGGTTCCTTTCAGGATAATGTTTTTAGCAGGATGAACGGTTACTTCGGCAATAAAATCATCTTTTTCTTTAGTGAAATTGACAGAGCAACTTATAGGTGCCGGAAAATATTTGTTAACCGAATTTATGATACTTTCTTCAACGTGAGAGCGGAGACGATCTCCGATATCAACCTGATTACCTGATAATGTAATTTGCATATTTCTTACCTTCAATTTTATTAAACACATCAACAAGGGCTAAGGTATTATATAAATACAAAAGCCTATCTTTAGGAGATACTATTTTATTTCGGATAAGTCAATATAAAAGTCAAAATATATAGTATCAAATTTATTTGGTCTGTTGATAATTTATTATATTCCGCAAGAGTATTAACAGCCGATTGACGATCGATATAAGCTAATTTAATTATGTTGGTTATAATCATAAATATCATTCGATAATTTTGAACTTCGGGCGGTGCGTTTACGTTCGGCCGATGTCGGTATTCCCATAGCTTCGCGGTATTTGGCGACAGTGCGGCGAGCGATTTTGGTGCCGTCGTTTTCGAGTAATTCAACAAGTTTTTCATCGGATAAAATATGGCGGGGATCTTCGTTTTCAATCAGCTTTTTGATACGGTGCTTAATTGCGGTGGTGGAAATGTCATCATTACCGAGATAATTACCGGCGGCATTGGAAAAGAAATACTTAAATTCAAATGTGCCGATCGGGGTTGACATGTATTTGTTGGATGAGGCACGACTGACAGTGCTTTCACTTAAACTTAAAGTTTCGGCAATTTCTCTGATATTCATGGGTTTGAGATGTTCAATTCCTTTTTCAAAAAACAGATATTGGCGCAAGATTATTTCTTCGGCAATTCGCAAAATGGAAGTGGCACGGCTATGCATTGCTTTGATGAGAAACGAAGCGCGACTTAAATTTTCTCTGAGATAACGTTTGGCGGATTTGTTTTCTTTAAAATCAGAATAGTAGCGATGATTGATAAGTAATTTAGGCAGAGATAAAGGATTAAGTTCGACACGATATTCTCCGGCGACATTACGTTGGACAATTACATCGGGGATTATATTGTGATTAAAACCGGTATTCCAAGAAGCCGCCGGTTTGGGATTAAGCATTTTGATTTGTTTAATCATCACAGACAATTCATTTGCAGAACAATTACAAAGACGGCAGAGCTCGGTAAATTTGCCTGATGCTAACAAAGGTAAGTTATTCAGCAATATTTGGAGCTGAGAAGTCAGTTGATTATTATCCTGAAGTTGAATTTTTAAGCATTCGGCCAGATTTTGGGAAAATATACCAGATGGCTCAAAGTTTTTCATTTGGGCGAGGATATTTTGTAAACGTTGCGGTGCTGTTTTTAATTTAGCAGCAAGGGAGTTAATGTCAGCAGTAAAATATCCCGAATCGTCAAGATTTTGTAAAAGAAAAAAAGCGATAAATTTGTCAGAAGACGAAGTAAAAGCAAGGTTTATTTGGTCCTCAATAACGGAATATAGCGATTTTTCGGAAGCCAAACGATCGCGAATATAGTCAAAATCATCATCAGATGATGAGTGAATTTTGCTTTGGCGATAATCGCTCCAATCAGTGTTTTCAAAGCTGTTATATCCTTCGGTATCAGAGCCGAAATCATCAAAATGATTTTGTTCATCAAAATCATTGGCAAATTCTTCCTGCTCAATTTTATTTTCCGAAGGATTAGGCTCATCATTGTTAAGAAGATTTTCTTCTCTTTCAAGAAGAGGGTTGGAAACAAGTTCTTGCTCAACAAACTCATTGAGTTCGAGGTTAGTCATTTGCAAAAGGCTGATGGCCTGACGAAGCTGCGGAGTAAGCGTCGGCGAGGGGCTTTGTTTAATTTCCAGCTTGGGTGTCAGAGCCATAGGTGTCACTTTTTAATCAGATTGAGAAACTGTCACCGAGGTATACCTTACGCACTTCTTCATTGTTAACAATTTCATTCGGAGTTCCTTCCATAAGAACGGTTCCGCCATGGAGAATATAAGCGCGGTCAGTAATATCCAAAGTTTCACGAACGTTGTGGTCGGTAATCAATACGCCAATACCGCGGTGTTTGAGTTGAGATACCAATTTTCTTATTTCACCGACAGCTATGGGATCAATACCGGCCAGAGGCTCATCAAGAAGTATGTATTTAGGTTGACTGGCCAAGGCGCGCGCTATTTCCAAACGACGTCGTTCGCCGCCGGATAAAGCCAAAGCCGGTGATTTGCGTAAGTGTGCAATCGAAAATTCGTTTAACAATTCTTCTAACATTGTTTCGCGACGGCTTTCATCATCGATTACCATTTCCAAAATAGCTTTAATATTATCTTCGACGCTTAGAGTGCGAAAAATTGAAGCTTCTTGAGGAAGATAGCCGATACCTAAGCGAGCACGCTTATACATCGGAAGACGAGTGATATCGATCCCGTCCATACGGACTTCACCATAATCAGGAGTAATCAGACCGGTTACGCAGTAAAAACAGGTGGTTTTTCCGGCACCGTTGGGGCCAAGCAGACCAACAGCTTCACCACGATGAACATTTAGCGATACATTGCGCAAAACCGGACGTTTTTTATATTTTTTACCTATGTTAAATACTTCAAGAGTAGACTGATTTTGAAATGAACTCATTTATTTTTTTCCTTTTTAGTTTCTTTAAATACGCCGCTAACGCGTCCGGTTGATCCGGATAATATTCGACTGATACCGGTGTTGAGATCGGTTTCGGCTGAATTACCTTTAAGAATATTGCCGTTTTGAGTAATAATTACATCATCAAACAGTTTGATTTTGCCTTCATTGGCAAAATAAGTGCCTGAAACCGAGGTTATTTCGGCATCTTTGGCATTTATTTTTACATTATCGGAAATGTCAATTTTATCAAGTATCAATTTATTGTCAGAGTCTTTGATAAAATAAGCGGTCATATTATCGGCACGGACGGTATTACCCTGCTTGTCAACAGCGATAACATTATTTTGAGCAACGGCTTTTTGACTGGAAATCCAAAAAATTATCGGGCCGGCGGACGATATTTCGGCATCGGGGGTTTTAATGCGAGCGGGACTGCCATTGAGAATGGCCTTATCATCTTTGATGTCATAGACTAAAGCTGAACCAAAAGCCTGAAATTGATTTGATTTCAGTGTGACTTTGCCATTTGCTTCAACACGGGATATTTTGTTTTTTTGTTTCGGGGAATAGAAGCCGACCAGTTTATCTGCTTTGATACTCATTGAGCCTTTTGAGGCAACTGCATTGCCAATGGCGACCAATTTTTGTTCCTTTTGATGATATTCAACACGTTGGTCGGCATTAAGTTTGATATCTTCGGCTTTAACATGACCGGTTAGGATAAGGCAAGAAAATATAATCAACAGGCGTATCAACATTATTTTTTTTCCTTTTTAAGACTGTTTCCATCAATGATGATAGAAGTTTTTCCGATAAAGGTTAAGGTGTGGTCTTTTGCAGATATTTCAATCCCTTCAGAATTGAGGTGTCCCAAAAAACCATAGCCGACCACCGGATAGTGAGAGTAACCGAAAGTAGTCTTAAAGTCGTAGGAGAAATCTCGAGTGTCAATATTAAGTCCTCGACTGTAAAACAATTCCACTTTGCGAGGTAAGCGCAGGGTTTCTTTCAGTTGATCATAAAGTCCGTCAGGAGAGCGGATGTTAACCCATTCATTACCGTCGAGCGGTAGGGATGCATCAAGTTTTATAAGCTCATAAATTTTTGATCCGGCGGAAGTTTCCTTGATGGACTCGGCATTAAAATTGTTAATTTGACCTTTGGAATCGGTAATATAAAGCACGGTATTTTTCGCTGTCATTTTTTCAACGTCACCATCGGGAAAAATCAAATCGATGGCAAACTCATTGATATCTTTTTTAAATGTCGGTAAAAATAATAATGTTAAACACAAAACTGCAGCCAGAATCGGCAAGGAAATTTTGATGAGAGACAAAGCTCGCGTATGCGAATCCAATTCTTTGCGAATTTGCTGTTCGTTGATGTCGGCATTAAAAAATTCATCAATTTGGTTATTTGGCAAGATTATTAAGCGACTCCGGCGCGCAAACAATCGTGAATATGGATTATCCCGACAGGTTTATCGTTTTCAATAACAAATAATTGAGTAATGCCTTTTCCGGTGTTATTCATGGTATTGAGTGCTTCAACAGCCAGAACGTCAGGAGCGATAGTCTTAGGATTGTAGGTCATTACTTCGGAGACTTTTTTGGTGAGAACATCCGGTGATAAACAACGGCGTAAGTCACCATCAGTGATAATTCCCTGAAGATTACCTGAAGAATCGATAATGCCGACACAACCAAGCATTTTAGATGTCATCACCAATAAAGCTTCTTGCATTGAGGCATCCATTCCGACGAGAGGAACTTCGTCACCTTTATGCATAAGATCGGAGACTTTGCGTAAGATTGCTCCGAGTTTGCCTCCGGGGTGACGTTGTTTGTAATCAGTTTTGCTGAAACCCTTACGCTCCATCAGAGCAACGGCTAAAACATCTCCTAATACTATTGTTGCGGTGGTTGAAGAAGTCGGAGCCAAGCCAAGAGGACAAGCTTCACCGCAGTCGGGTAATTTCAGCAAAATATCTCCAGCTTTGCCTAAGGAGCTGTTGGGGTTTTTGGTTATGGAGATAAGAGGTATATCAAAGCGTTTGCAATACACCAAAATATCAGATAATTCTTTAGACTCGCCGCCATTAGAAATAGCAATAACCGAATCGTTTTGAGTGAACATACCTAAGTCACCATGGCTGGCTTCACCGGGATGAACAAAGAAAGCCGGGGTTCCGGTGGAAGCAAAAGTAGCAGCAATTTTGCGAGCAATGTGTCCGGATTTTCCCATGCCGGTAACAATGACGCGTCCTTTGGTGTTTTGCAATAAATCCAAAGCTTTAGTTAAATTTTCATCAAACTCGTCTTCCATAGTGCGCAAAGCAACAATTTCTTTATCAATTGTGCGTTTTGCCGAAACAATATCATTATTCATGTTATGTTCTCCCGTAAAAGTTCAGATTTTATTGTGCAAGATTAAGATTTTTAACGGGTAAAGGCAAGCTGTTTTTCAACTTTATTCATCAAACAGAATGTTATTTGTTTTTTGTGGGGTTTGCATGGATAAAGATAAAATTCTTAAAGAATCTCTTGACATTGACTGATAAAAACTTTTATATAGCGTAAAAGATTGGAGCTGTGTTTAAAATACACGGATATTTTTTTAATGTTTAATTAAGGTGATGTTTATGGCAAAAGTTAATCCGCTGCAGTTTTTTCGTCAGGTCAGGCAAGAAATTAAAAAGGTTACTTGGCCTTCAAGAAAAGAAGTTATGCAAAGTTTGGTTATGGTAATTGTGTTGGTCGCATTGGCTGCGGCTTTCTTCTTTATAGTTGATCAGATTTTGAGCTGGATTGTCAAAGTAGTGTTTTCGATTGGAGAGTAAAAAATGGATGCACGTTGGTATGTTGTTAATGTTCATTCCGGCTGTGAAAAGAAAGTTGCGCAGTCGATAAAAGAGCAGGTTATGTTAAAAAAATGGGATGACCGAATCTTTGATATATTGATTCCGATGGAAGAAGTTGTCGAAGTTAAAAAAGGCGTTAAAGTTGCAAGTGAGCGCAAGTTTTTTCCCGGATATATCTTAATTAAGATGATCATGTCGGATGAAGCATGGCATTTGATTAAAAATAATCCAAATGTAAGTGGTTTCTTGGGATCACGTAACAAACCTTATCCTGTTACACAGGCCGAAGTTGATCGGATTATGACTCAGATGCAAGAAGGGGTTAAAAGTCCGCGTGAGGTGGTTAATTTTGAAATCGGCGAACAAGTCAGAGTTTGTGACGGACCGTTTGCTTCGTTTGTCGGTTTGGTAGAAGATGTTGATGTCGAAAAAGCTCGAGTTAAAGTTTCGGTGTCAATATTCGGCAGGGCTACTCCGGTTGAGTTGGAATATACTCAGGTTGAAAAAGTCTAGCCGCATCAGTGTCGGTAACGATGCTGGGTTGTTTATAATTATTGAGGAGACTGTTAAATGTTTAAAGGTTTTTTAGGTGAATTTAAAAAATTCGCGATGCGTGGTAATGTTATCGACATGGCTGTCGGTATTATCATCGGGGCTGCTTTTGGTAAAATAGTAGATTCTTTGGTGAAAGATGTTATTATGCCTCCGTTGGGATTGCTGTTGGGTAAAGTTGATTTTACCAATATGTTTTTGGTTATGAAAGAGGGTGCTACTCCGGCTCCGTATAATTCATTGACGGCAGCCCAGAATGCCGGTGCGGTTACTTGGAATTTTGGTTTGTTTATCAATGCTGTAATCAGCTTTTTGATTGTGGCTTTTGCCGTATTTTTGCTGATTAAAGCTATTAATAAATTGCAAGAAAAAATGGATAAGAAGGAAGCTAAGGAAGTTGCCGTTACAACCAAGACTTGTCCTTACTGCTGTTCGGAAATACCGCTTAATGCTACCAGATGTCCGCATTGTACTTCAGAGTTGAAAGTTCAGGAAAAGAAAGTAGTTAAAAAGAAATAAAAAAAAAGCATTTTTGAGCTGTTTTCAAATTAAAGAAAGCAGCTCAAAAAAGTATATGTATAGATTGCTAAAAATGTGTGGATAACAGGATTTTTGTTATTAACTAATTGTTAAAACTGTTATGTTATGTTTTTAGTTATGTCGGTGTAGCTATGTCTATAGTTTGATGACGGCGGGCAATATAAGGGAGTTAAAAAATATGAAAATATTAAACAAGGATAACCAATCCGGACGTTCAATGATCGAGATGTTGGGTGTTCTGGCAATTATCGGTGTTTT
>CAMOLN010000047.1 GCA_946618745.1 uncultured Alphaproteobacteria bacterium
TTTTTTTCATTATTTCCTTTATAAAAAAACTTTCGTTACAAGTGTAAAATACTTTGTTTTATTTTTTATCAAAAAATACCAATACTGTTATATTTTTTTACTCTATACATTTATAAAAAAAGCCGCTTTCCTTTCGAAAAGCGGCTATAGCAGCAATTAAAAAAACTTATTGCTTTGATAAAATATCAATTATCTTCTGTGTTGCATCTGCCGCAGAAATATTCTCGGTAATAGCATATTCATTTGACAATCTGTCAAGAGCTTGCTCATAAATCTGACGCTCGGAATAAGATTGATCAGCCAAATTTTCATTGCGATGCAAATCACGAACCACTTCGGCAATCGCTATCGGATTACCGGAGTTAATTTTATTTTCATATTCCTGCGCACGGCGCGACCACATAACTTTTTTAATCTTGGCTTTGCCTTTGAGAGTATTCAAAGCATCAGCCATGGTCTCCGGAGTAGAAATCTTGCGCAAACCGGAATTTGCCGCTTTGGCCATAGGAATACGTAAGGTCATTTTGTCTTTAGCAAAATTAACCACTAACAATTCCAATTCGCTACCGGCAATAGTCTGCTTGGAAACATCGGCAACTTTACCGACACCGTGAGCAGGATAAACAACATATTCACCGGTCGCATAAGGATTATGCACTGTAACTTTTTTGTTCATTTTATCCACCTTATTTTGGTTGTTTTTGCAAATGCAAGTGTTAACATATCACAAAATTTGATTTAAATCTAGTATAAAAAACATATTTTGTCGATTTTTTTTAATTTTATTTTAAATTTAATAGTGTACAATGCTCAAAAATGGCAACAAAAATTAAGGTTTGTGATGAAAAAAATACTGTCTTTATTCATAGTTACACTTACTTTATTTAAAATCGAGACAACTGATGCTGCCGTAGCAAGTGAATATGCTCTAAATCGTTATGACGACCATACTCTAAGCCGCGCCGAAAAAAAATGTATCGAGGAAGGATATAAAATCACTTATGCCGATTGTGATAATCAAACCGCACCAACCGATCGTTGCCCTCACCACGACACCTATTATCGCAGCTGTTCTCAAGAACAATGGTGCCGTAACAACAATTACACCTTTATGAAAGAAGACTGTAAATTACCATCTTATCCGGTAAAACTCTGCGATAACAAATTTGAAATTTATCGGGCTTGCGAAAAAGATACCGCTAAAGCCTGCAAAGAACAAGGCTATTCATCGGTTAATGATTGTTCTCTGTCGGATCAACGTTGCGAATTCGATTCTAATTATGGAAAATGTTGTGATGAATGTTTAGATTTCCCTTACATGATAAATGACATTCCCGATGGTTATATTGCCGAAGGCAAAACTTGCACCACTTGCGGAGGAATAGTAAAAACCAAAGTTACCGAAGCACCATGCGAAGGATTCAAAAATTGTCAATATGGTCCGGCCTCATTACACACTGCTCATTGCATGCAAGGCAAAAAAACTCTCTATGAAGAATGCAAGACCCCGGAGGCCCTTTGCCGCGAAAAAGATTATACGAAATCCGAATGCGATGAAACTGAAGACACCGAAGATTGTCCCGAATTCGCTGAATTAAAAAAATGCCACATAAATTGCTATAAATACGCCCAAAAAATATTCTCCAACAGCGATCTTATTGCTGAAGACATTGTTAATCCTGAACTCAATGAAGAAAAAACTGAGATTCGTTCTTTGTTTGGTCAAACATCTCAAGAATGTATAAACAAAAATATACCGACAGTTACCATCAATTTAAACAAAAGTAACTTTGAACAATATCGAGGATTATTTAAGCGTAACATCAAAAACCTTAATTTCATTTTGAATTTTGAAGAAGAATTATCTCTTGAAGCTCAAGGAACTTGGGAAAATGTTCGCATCAAAATTATTGGCAATCCTGCCAAATGCGCCCTTAGCGGTAACAATATCAAAGTTATAAACAAAGTATCCTTAAGTGGTAATGGTAACTTATGTGCCGACGTTAATGTCAGTGATATGAGCAAATTCACCTCATCCCAAAACATTATCGGTAATATCAATCTCGGAAGCAATGCTCAACTGGGTATAAAAGGCGATTTAATCGGTGCATTGCGTAGTTCCGCTTATTGTGAAATATTTATAAAAGGCAAAATAGATTACCAAAACAAACAAGGCAACGCCCCCGAAGCGGAAGGAATAGTTTTCGGATGCAACAACCAAGTAAAAGTTATGGGAGGAATTTCAGCCGAAACAGCTAATATATGGATTAAATCTTATGCAATGATTGATACCCCTTATATAAATATCATATCAAAAGGAATCGCTGACAGCGGTGCTGCAAGTTTACATGTTCTTAAATATGCTAAAATCACTCATGTATTGGATGCTTCGGAATATATGTTAACCGATAACATCAGTGATGTCAGTGGCAATTGTGATGATAAATATATTGAGCATCGTGCTTCGGAATTAGATGGCGGCACAGCCATTATTAGCTTAAATACAGCCGATTCGCTTGATGGTAAATGGTCTTGCCGTGAACTTAACAAACAAAAAATGCGTTGCAACTAGCTTAACCCCTTCAAGCCGTTTGACTTCCGAGAATATCCGCCGCAGCCAGTTCTTGAGTTTGATAAACACTCCGCGCAACAATGAGTTAGGAGCTTTGCCCTCTTTCAGATAAACATCAAAGCTATCGGCAAAATACTCGTGCATTTCGTTTGTGATAACCCCGTCTTTTGCTCCGAGATAATTATAAATTGCTGCGCAATCTGCCCTTGCCAATAAATATTCTCACTCTCCGAGTATGTGCCTCGGTTAGAGGTGGATTTTATTTGATTGCTTTCAAAAGCGATAAGTTAATAAAGTCGCCCATCTTCATACAACCCCATACGAATTTAGAAGTATAGCTACAAAAAAAATCCCCTCTGCCAATCAAGCAAAGGGGATTTAATTTCGCTAACATATTTTAGAAGTGCTCATCACAACGACGAATCAGATCTTCAATATTCTCAGGCGGCCAACCCGGAGTATCCATACCTAAATGAATTCCCATCTTTGACAATACCTCTTTAATTTCGTTCAAAGATTTACGTCCGAAGTTAGGAGTACGCAACATTTCAGCTTCAGTCTTTTGAACCAAATCACCGATATAAACGATATTATCATTTTTCAAGCAATTTGCCGAACGAACTGACAACTCAAGTTCTTCAACCTTCTTAAGCAAATTACGATTGAACGGTAACTCTTCTTTCTCAATTGATACTTCAGCTTCAGGCTCATCAAAGTTAATAAATGCTTTTAACTGATCTTGCAAAATGCGAGCCGCAAAAGCAACGGCATCTTCCGGAGTAACCACACCGTTAGTTTCAACAACCATAGTTAACTTATCATAATCGGTAACTTGCCCGACACGAGTATTCTCAACTTTGTAGGAAACCTTTTTAACCGGAGAATAAATAGCATCAACCAAAATAACTCCGATCGGAGTATCTTGATTCTTGTTACTGGCTGCCGGAACATAACCTTTACCGGTTCCTACTGTCAATTCCATATTAATCTTTGCCCCGCGATCCAAGTTACAAATTACCAAATCGGGGTTCATAATCTCAACATCATGACCGGTTTCAATCATAGAAGCTGTAACTGCACAAGGTCCCTCAGCTTTCAAAGTCATGGTCTTAGTGCCTTCTGAATGCATAGCAATTGCCAAACACTTAACATTCAGAACAATATCGGTAACATCCTCTCTAACGCCGGGAATGACCGAAAATTCATGCAACACTCCGTCAATTTTAATACTGGTAACCGCTCCGCCTTGCAATGACGACAACAAAACTCTGCGCAAAGCGTTGCCTAAAGTTAAACCAAAACCTCTCTCCAAAGGCTCAACTACTATCTTAGCTCTATTAGCACCATCGGCACTTATATCTAAATTAGTAGGTTTAATAAGTTCTTGCCAATTTTTTTGAATCACTGGAATGCCCTCTATCTTTTATTGAAAATTTCAATCAAAACAAATCTCAAAGATTGAAGTATGCCTCCAATCTTTGAGAATTAAAACAAACTAGACGCGGCGGCGTTTTCTTAATCTGCAACCGTTATGCGGAATAGGAGTAACATCACGAATGGTCGTAATGGTAAATCCTACAACCTGCAAAGCTCTGATTGCCGATTCTCTTCCTGATCCCGGTCCTTTAACTTCAACTTCCAAAGTTTTCATACCATGCTCTTGAGCCTTTTTACCGGCCTCCTCAGCAGCAACTTGAGCTGCATAAGGAGTAGATTTACGAGAACCCTTAAAGCCCTGAGCTCCGGCAGTTGACCAAGCAACGGTATTGCCTTGAGCATCAGTAATGGTAACTCTGGTATTATTAAAAGAAGAACTGATATGCGCAACACCGGCACTGATATTTTTCTTCTCTTTTTTCTTTAATTTTTGTGATACTGCTTTAGCCATTTCTCAAATCACCTTATTTCTTCTTGTTTGCAACAGTCTTGCGTTTACCCTTACGAGTACGAGCATTTTGTTTGGTGCTCTGTCCTCTAACCGGCAAACCTTTACGATGGCGGAGACCTCTGTAACAACCGAGATCCATTAATCTTTTAATATTAACGCCAACTTCGCGGCGAAGCTCACCTTCAACCACTACTTCATTATCAATAACATCACGAATTTTAGCTACTTCATCTTCACTCAATTCATGAACGCGACGATCTACCGAAACGCCCGACTTTTTACAAATGTCTTGAGCAGTCTTACGTCCAATGCCATAAATATAGGTTAAAGCAACCTCAATCTTTTTGGCAGTCGGAATATTTACACCAGCTATACGAGCCAAATTAACTCTCCATCTTTATTATACATTAAACCACATTTAAAAAGCTGATCACCCACTTTTCAAAATTAAGCCGGATTATATGACAAAATTTGCTACTGTCAACTAAAGATTTACATTTTTTTAAAAAAAATGCACTTTTTTTGCAATTATTTACTTATTTTTCTCTTACCACGGCCAACAAATTCTCTATTTTCTTAGCCACAGCATCAATAGAACCCGTCCCGTCAACACACAAAAGCCAACCTTTTTGCTCAAAATAAGGTATTGTGGGATAGGTCAAAGCTCTGTAATTCACGAGTCGATTATGAACAGTCGTTCGATTGTCATCGATTCGCCGATAAAATTCCGTCCCTCCGCAATTATCACAAACCCCGTAAACTTTAGGCTTAAGATATCGATCATGATACCCTTGACCGCATTTCATACAAGCATAACGCCCCAATATGCGTTCCATAATAATCTCATCGGGAACTTGGATTTCTATTGCCGCATCCAAAACAATTCCTTTTTTATCCAACAACTTATCCAAAACTTCGGCTTGAGGCAAAGTCCGTGGAAAACCATCAAGAATAAAACCATTTTTACAATCATCTTTCTCGATTCGTTTTTCCAACATTTTTACAATCATATCATCGGGAACCAGATTTCCATCATCAATCAAAGACTTTATCTTGTGTCCCAAATCAGAACCGGTCTGCGTTTCGGCTCGCAACATTTCTCCGGTTGATAAATGCGGAATTGCGATTCGTTCCTTCAATATACGAGCCTGCGTCCCTTTACCGCACCCCGGAGCACCGGTTAATATTATGTGCAACCCCAAACCATTAGCATTCATTTTTTTACTTCTTCTTTTTACCGGCCAAAGATGCCTTACGAATCAACGATTCATATTGATAAGCAATTAAATGAGATTGAACTTGCCCTACAAAGTCCATTGTAACTTGCACCACAATCAACAATGTTGTTCCGCCCAAAACAAACGGAACCGATAATTTACTGATTAAAATCTCCGGCAAAATACATAACCCAACCAAATAAATTGCCCCAACTACAGTCAAACGAGTAATTACATAATCCAAATACTCTGCTGTAGTCTTGCCCGGTCTGATACCGGCAACAAAACCACCGTGTTTTTTCAGATTATCGGCAGTCTCTTCCGGATTAAACACTATTGCTGTATAGAAAAATGCAAAAAACGCTATCAAAAATGCATACAAAACCAAATATAACGGCTGTCCGTGTCCCAACATTTGCGACAAACTCTGAACCCATGCCGGTCCGTTCTGTGCACTCAAATTTGCAATAGTAATCGGCAACAACAATAACGAACTGGCGAAAATCGGCGGAATAACTCCGGTCGGATTAATCTTCAACGGCAAATGCGAACTTTCAGCCGCGCTCATTCTGCCCATTACCTGACGCTTAGGATATTGAATAACAATCTTTCTTTGAGCTCTTTCAACAAATACAATCAAATAAATCAATGCAACAGCCATAACCATCAACATCAGAATAACTCCGGCCGACATTGATCCGACACGTCCCAATTCAAAAGTCTGAGCCAACGCCGCCGGAATATTGGCTATAATACCAACCGTAATTATCAACGAAGAACCGTTACCGACACCGCGTGAAGTAATTTGTTCTCCTAACCAAACAATAAACATTGTGCCGCCAACCAACGAAACAATGGTTGTAAACTTAAACAATCCTCCCGGCAACAATACTGCCGATGCCCCATAAGCATTACTCATACTCTCCAAGCCTACTGCTATTCCATAGCCCTGAATAATCGTAATCAAAACAGTTAAATATCTGGTATATTGGGTAACCTTGCGATGACCTGCCTCACCCTCTTTTTTCAAAGCCTGTAACGACGGAATAATCGATTGTCCTAATTGAATAATAATCGATGCCGAAATATAAGGCATAATATTCAAAGCAAAGATTGTCATACGCTCCAACGCACCGCCGGCAAACATATTAAACATTCCCAACAACCCATTCGAATTACGTGCAAACAATTGTGCAACTACTGTCGGATCGATTCCCGGCAACGGTATAAAAGTACCGACTCTGAACACAATCAGAGCCAACACCGTAAACCACAATCTTTTCTTTAGTTCCTCGGCCTTACCGAATACCGACATATCAACACTTGCTGCCATTTTTTCTGCTAATGAAAC
>CAMOLN010000048.1 GCA_946618745.1 uncultured Alphaproteobacteria bacterium
GATTTGCAAGGATATATTTTTTGTTTTACTTATGATAAATATAAAAGAGAAAGTAGAGATGCTTCAGTAAGACTATCAAGAGGAAATTTTAGAGCTGATTTGATAGTTGATAATAGCTGGAGATTATTATATACGATATATGGTCATTATGGAAATAAATTACGAGAGGCGGGGCAACCTTTTTGGATGAGCCGAAAAGGTGATGCTTTAAACGGGGTAAAAGCCGGAGAAAAATTGAGAATAGATCTTTCTAAAGGAACAATTGAGCGAGTTTCATATAACATGACCAGGTTTAAGGGTGGACAAAGCAGATGAAAGTTAATCAAAAACCCCTTGCAGCTCGAGGCTGCAAGGGATTTTGATTTCTAATTGTAGAAATGGCCGGCGTAACGGAGTTTGCTCGGCTCATTTCCACCGTAGTAGTCGCTGCCGTTATTATCAAAATTGTAAATCCAGCCGCACTGGGGCATATAGTCCGAATTTTCAGCCAAGTAACATCCCTTTAAGACGGGTTTGCCGAGTGCCTGCAAATAAGGATTGATTTTGGCAATGTCAATTCGCTCCAGGGCGTCTACCTCAGGCAAACGCGAGTTGTCAACATCTTTGTCAACATGTCTTTTACCTTCGACCTCGTTCAGCTCGAGATACATCGTGGAGCCGTTAATCGGAAATATTCCGATAGGTTCTCCTAAATTCCGCTGAGAAAACGGAACGCGCCGCAACTCAGTATCCGGCATCCGAATCAAAAGATCAAACTCATTCGGCAAATCAGCAGGAGATTGGGCATCATTTTTAGGAGGATAAAGATCGGCTTGTTTTATCCCTAATACATTAAAGAGATAAAGGAATACCTCAATACGACCAGCCTTATCCTTATGTTGCATCATTGAGATAAAGCACTTGATAATTGCTTTTTCTTTCATAATAATTGATTTTTAAGTAATTAATAATTTTATTTGATTTTATTTTTAACAGGTAAATAGCTTTTGTCAATATTTATTCGCGGTTAATCTGTTTTAAGAAAGAAAAGATATTGCTTTTAGTTGGTCAGTTGATAATATGGTACAATAACGGAGAGAAAAAAATGAAAGTTTATTTATATACCTATGCTTATGAACAAATAAAAAATGAGGGATATAAATCGCTGTCAATGTTTGATAAGAAAAGTGAGCATTATAAAGCTGCTTTATTGACACATAAAAGCAGTGCAAAATCGGAAAAGTTAGAAGATATAGAGGCTTATTTGGAAAATACTTTTGCAGGCCGGATGCGCTCAATTTGTGTGATAACTGATATTGCTCCGATGGAAGAATATAAGCATCCTTATTTAAATTATTTGGTTCATAATGCCAAAGTAATTTCGTTTGATTTGGAACAATTGCTAAAAGATGGAATTGTGGAGGAAATTTATTGCAAAGATAATCGTCAAAATGCTCTGCAAGATGCAAGTTTAGAAAATATTTATAAAATAAATAATTTAAGCGAGATTGATTTAACATCCAACGATTGGCATTTGTGCGAGCAAGATCAATATAATAATCTTTCGCCGTGGACAACGATTAAACATTATTTTTTAGTGTTAAAAGACGGAATTATTCCGGCAAAATACATAACTTTGGAGACAAGAGAGTAATGGATATGAAAACAACCGCATATATCGGGCAAAAGGTGAGGGTGAAAATTGATCGCCCTAAGGGGAGCAAACATCCCAAACATGGTTTTGAATATCCGGTTAATTACGGGTATATTCCGTTTACTACCTCCGGTGACGGTGAGGAGTTGGATGCTTATGTTTTAGGTGTTGATGAACCGTTAGAAGAGTTTGAGGGAAAATGTATTGCGGTGATTCATCGCACCAATGATGACGATGATAAGTTGATTGTGATACCGGAAGGGGCTGATTGGAGCGATGAAGAAATTGAAAAAGCTATTATGTTTCAGGAAAAATGGTTTAAGCATATTTTGATGCGTAACCCTAAAGTATAACAACAAAAGCCTCAACCGAAGTTGAGGCTTTTGTTTTAGTCTAGCCAAGGTGCCCACATGGCTAGGCGCAGGGTGGCAATTTTGCATGGGTCGGTCATCGATGCATCGAGGTACTCACAGCCGTAAATCATGTCACCGCCGTACGTATTTGCAAGCACGTTGAACTGTTGCACTGCTTCTTGAACGGTTGTGAACATTGACACGGTCGGAATTATCCAATGGTATCCATCAATGGTGCCATATTTGTCTTCCTTGATAGCCTTTTGAGCCTTAAGCAAGGTCATTTTATACTTTGATTTAAAGGCAAAGATGAAGTGTTTGCCTTCAAGGCAAAAGACAGCTCCCATTACTTTGTTTTTTCGTATGGCAATGGGTAAACCACTGCAATGATCAAGTGTAAAACCCTCAGGGGCTTTAGGCTTTTGCGTCGGTTGGTTACTCCTGATGTCGGAGGAATAATCCAAGCCCCATTGGGCAATCAGATCTTTAACCAGTTTGATTTTTTCATCTCGATCGATTATACCCATCGCTTCGATGACTTGGGCAATTAGCGCGTGCTTTTCTGTGTTCATAATGTATTTATTTAATTGATTAATAATTTCATTTAAATCTTGCAATAACAGATAAAAACCTTTTTGTCAATAGTTGACGGCTTGTCGCCGAGTTAAAATGGTGGTTGTATCTGTTTGAGTTTGTTTGGTCATATCAATATTTGTAAAATCGCGCATTGTTATGGTTTTAAGATTAGGATAAGCTGAAAAATCAACAATCTTATCATAATCAAAAAAGGTTAAACTAAAATCTAATGTTTCTACATCATGGGGATATTTGACCTGTTTTAAGTTTGGCATCAAAGCCTCGTGATAAGAAACACCGATAATTTGGGGAAAATTTGAAACGGTATAATCATCAGAGTCCAACAGAGGTCTAACAGATGGAATATTTGCATCCGTATATAATCTTCCAAAAGTCTTGATATTTGTTGCAGAAAAATCAAGTAATTCCAATTTGGGAAATTGGCCTTGATTCATACAGATATGAATTGTATCCGGTGAGGCGATTAATTCGCGTAAATTTTCTAATTTTGCATCCATTAAATTTAGTTCTTTTAAATGCGTCAAATTAAACGAAGTTATATCTGCGTCATTGATTCCTTCTAAATCCAATGTGATTAAATTAGGCAAAGGAACAAGTATATTATTAAGCGCAATTTTACCGTTAAGCTTAAGGTTTTGTAATGCATAATTCAGTTTTATTGGCAGACATTTATCAGTTTTATTTTTATAAGTAAATGATAGCAATTTATCCGGTAAAACAAGCTCATTAAATCCAAAAGATCCTTCTAAATTCAGTGTTTTTAGATTAGCCGGGAAATTAATTTGTTGCAGGTCGGAAAAATTACCTTGTATTGACAGCAGTTCAACATTGTCCGGTAAAACTAATGATTTCAATGAACAATCACCTTTTAAGCGAAGTGATTTGGTTTTATCGGATAAAATCATGGTTTTAAGATTTTTTGCTTGTTTGAAATCTAAAATTATGGTTTCTACAGGTAGTAAGGACAAATCAAATTGTTCCCCGGCAAAATCCAAATCTTCAAAGTGAATAGTTGATTGCACATTGATTTTGGATAAATATTCCAAGTCTTCGGCTTGTAATTTGCCGTGGATGGTTAAAGTTTTTACGCTCAGATGATCGGTAGGAATATAAGGCAGAGATGATGCTTCGATATAGATGTTATCAAAGCAATAATTTTCATTTTCTATCAAAGTATAAATGTCACGATAAACTCCGGTGTTGTCTTTGATTATGCCGATATTTTGCTTATCCTTAACAGTATCGTCTGAGGCAATTTCAGCCATATCTTTTTTGCCGGTTAAATAAAGGATAAAATCTCTCACCCCTTGCAGGTAGATAAAAGAAATTTCTTTATCATGAGGGCCTTTGATTTGGTTTAATTTGCCTTCTTTATATTCTATCGTGGCAACAGGTATCATTGCATTATTTTCGTCAGCTATTAAGCGTATGGAATAAATTGCGGTTTCGCCTTTTTCAACTTTTGTGGCATAAGAGCCGACACAATGGTGCATAGCCGAGCCTTCATATTGCAGAGCCGGTTTGGTCAAAAGACGCACGGCTTGCAGACCATATTCAGGCATATTCATAACAACCTCAAAACCGGAATGGCTTTTTTTAATGCGATTGGCTTCTTTTTCAGTCGGAGAATTAAGTTTGGCAAAATAAGCTTCATTTTCTTCGATTAATTCATTCATATCCGTGCATTTTTTATGCAGACCGGTAAAATGTTTGGCACCGCGTACTTTTTCGGGATAATTCTCAAGATAAGAGGTAACGTAATCAATGATATGGTGAATATTGCGATCAAGCGGGGTTTCTTCAATTTTATCGGGAACGAAAATTAAATTACCTTGCTCATCTTGCGGCATGGATAAATAAGGAATTTTGCCAAGCTCATTCGGAAGATATTTCAACAGCAAAGATTTGGTGCAGGCATAAACTTTGGCATCTGTGGTCAGTTCAGTGAAAAGAGTGATGTTTTTAGCCTCTTTATATTGCTTAACTAAAGCTTGTTTGATTTGGATATAGGTATTGAGCACTTGACCTTGAGATTTTTTATCATCTGAAGAGGCTTGTTTGATATTAATACGGGCTTGTTCAATCTGTTTCAATAGTTCATTAATTTGTTGCGAGATTGAAGCAATTTTGGCTTTACGTTTGTTTTTGGATAATGCCAAAGCCTGATGATAGCTTGCAAAATCCGAAACAGAACCGGATGCAAACAAACTATTGATGTATTGATTAAATTCGTCAAAATTAGCAATCATTTTTTCTTTTTCCTTAGCAAGTGTGCAGGCAAATCTAGCATTATTTTAAAATATTGTCAAGACAAAAAAATACAAAATGACAAAAACAAATATTTATTTTTAATGCTTTACTTTTGATTGACGATATTTTAACATAACTTTTGAAAAAGGAGATAAATATTATGTTGCAATTAGTTAAACCAAACAGAAAATATTTACCGAGTGTTTTTGAAGCAATTGAGGAATATAAGATGCTACCGTCAAGATTTGCTATTTCAGCGGTTAAACAAATGGTGAAAGCAAGTGAAAATAATTTTATCGACTATTTTATGGCTGTTGAAAAAGCAGAATTGGGAATAGGAATTAAATTGGGGTATGTTCCAGATACTATTTATTGGTTGGTTGAAGATGGTAAATATATCGGAACTTTTGATTTACGTCATCGATTAACCTCGAGTTTGAAAGAAATCGGCGGACATATTGCTTATCAAATTCGTCCTTCAAAATTGCGTAAAGGGTATTGCAGCAAAGGTTTGGAATTGTGTTTGGAAAAGGCACGAGAAATCGGAATTAAACAAGCTTTGGTCACTTGTAATGCGCAAAATATCGCTTCTTATGGTGTGATGTGTAAAGTTATGAATAAAGTGGGTGGATATGAAGACGAGCCGATACAAAAAGATGATTTAATCGAAAAAAGGGTTTGGTTGAATACTTAAAGGTAAGAATTAAAATATGAAAAAAATCAATAATATGGGATTTTGCACGAGTGATTGCTATTTGCTCGACGATGAAAGAATTGGGATAAATTTTGTTAATATGAAAAAAGGCAGGTAGAAAATGTTAAAATTCGGAGCTAAGTTGTTTAGCAATAATTTTATTGATCAACCGGAATTGGTAAAAGAATGTGTGCGATTGGTTGAGGACGGAACATTTGATTTTTTGGAGATTATGGCTTTGCCGGATAGTTATGCGGTAACTAAAGATGTGATAACAAATTTGGTTAAAGGCAGGATAAAGGTGGTGATTCATGCGCCGCATCAAGGGCAGGGAATGGATATTGGCAATAAAGAGGCTTATCAACATAATCGACAATTATTGGATTCCGCACAAAGGTTTGCCGATTTGTTAGATAGTGAAATCATTATATTGCATGGAGGAAGTGTTTATAAAGAGGGTGTTGATGAACTTGTTCGGCAATTTCGTGTGATTGCAGATGAAAGAATTGCATTGGAAAATCTGCCTTATTATTGGACTGAACAAGGTATGTATTTTCACGGTAATTCACCGGCCGCAGTTGCACAAATAAAAGCTGAAACCGGTTGTAAATTTTGTTATGATTTTTGTCACGGAATTTGTGCGTCTTGTGCTGCCGGACGCGATAGGTGGCAAGATGTGGCAGATTATGCAGCTTTGAAGCCGGATATGTATCATTTGTGCGATAGTGATTGGAACGGTACTAATGATGAACATAAACATTTCGGTGAAGGAAATTATGATTTGGCAAGATTGTTAAGCTATTGTCCGGATAACAGCCTGATAACAATGGAAACAGGTCACGGATTGCCGCAAAATATGTCACCATGGGTGAAAGATGTAAAATATCTGCGTGGGTTAAAAATAGGCTAAACACAATAATAACCTTAATTATTCACAAGAACTTAAGTTTGCACTTCGCGATTTCCTTAAAATTTGCGGATAGTATATTAGACGAATTTAAATTGTCAACTTTAAAAAGAACAAAATGTGAACTTTTAAAAGCTGATTTTATTTAACTTGACTTGTAAATGAAAAAATGTTTTGATTCTCATCAGAATCGAAGAAATATTTTTTCGATTTAGCACCTAGAGGTAGGTGTGGAGTCGTAAGAAGCTCTTTTATATCACGCGGTGGTAGATGTACCGTCGTTAGTCGCTGTTGAAAAACATAAAGCGACAAATATATTCCCGACTGCAAAGGTCGGGGAGCCTTGAGTGTATGTTCAGGGGTATTTATATCCTAAAGACTTAAGGGGGCACTTCGTGATATATGTCTTTCTTAACTCTCCGGCCACCTCAAACAGGTGGTTTTATTTTTTGTTATAACAATAAAAGGATAGTTAAGATATGAAAAATAAACTTTTATTTTCAACAGCTTTGGTGGCTGCTTCTTTGAGTTTTGCTATGGTAGCAAATGC
>CAMOLN010000049.1 GCA_946618745.1 uncultured Alphaproteobacteria bacterium
CGGTTTAATAGCCTCCAAACGTTTAGCCTCAATATCATAAGCCAAAATATGCCCACCGTCTTGCAAAATATTACTCAAAGCCAAGGATTTACCCCCTGCTCCGCAACAATAATCCATAATTTTATGTTCCGGCTTGGCATCAATCAAAACCGCCGCCAACTGACTGGCCTCATCTTGCACATCCAAATAACCGTCTTGCCAAGCCATGCAATTATTCAACACCAATCTTTCGCCTATATGCAAACAATAAGGAGAATATTGCCCTTTGGTGCTTTCAATTCCCTCGGCTTTAAGTTTATTCTGCAATTCATCTGCCGAAATTCCATGTGCTCTGACATCAGTCCTTGCTTGTCCGTTCAAGGCTTTGCAAAAATCTATATTACCAATTTTATCAAACAACCACTCCGGACATTCCGCCTCTACCCAATCCGGATAAGGCTCTTCGTTTTCTTGTTGCAACCACTCACGTTCCTCATCGCTCAACGGTGCCATTCCGTAAGTCGCCCCGTCAAAAACCTCCGCCAAATTATCTCTGGCAAAATAAAGCAAAATCTTACGCGGTTCAGCACTCTTGGCATCAAAAGTCAATTTGCAACGATTGCGAACAATCTGCCACACCGCATCAATAATAAATTTGCGGTCTTTCGAGCCGATATATTTGCGTGCTCTGATATAATCATTGATGATTTTATCGGCCGGTTGTTCATCCTTAAACACTTCCGTGATAATCTCTAATATTGCTTGATAACGTGCGCCTGATTGCATTTAGGCTTCCTTTTTATATCCTATTGCTACAAAATATGTCTCGGGAGATTCCTTGCGGCTGGCTGAAGGTTTACAATGTGCCACTTTATCAAAATTACGTTTGGCATCGGCCAACAACTCCCCTTCGGCTCCGCCTTGAAAAACTTTAGCAATAAAAATTCCGCCTTTTTTCAAAACCTGCTTGGCAAAATCATAAGCCGCCTCCACCAAAGCTATCGTGCGTAAATGATCGGTTTGTTGATGTCCGATGGTATTGGCCGCCATATCGCTCATCACCACATCGGCCTCGCCGTTAAGCAGAGCTTTTAACTTATCCGGCGCATCATCGGAGGTAAAATCCTGACAAATCAGTTGTGCTCCTTCAATCGGTGCGGTCTCCAAAATATCAATACCGATAACCTTACCCTGTCCTTTGTTGCGCGCTACTGCAATCTGCGTCCAGCCGCCCGGCGCACAACCTAAATCAACAATATTTTTGCCTTTGCCTAAAAAATGATATTTTTCATCTAATTGTATCAGCTTAAACGCCGCCCGCGAACGATAGCCTAATCTTTGCGCTTCGCTCACATAAGGATCATTTAATTGTCTGAGCAACCATTGATTGGACGACTTCTTTTTATACTTGGCAGTTTTTACCTTAACTGCTAAAGTATGCCGCCCTTCCACCAACTGGGCTGATTTAGTTGTTTTAGCCATGTTTTTTATCTCTCTCAATCAAATTAGCAATAATAGCATCTTTAGCACTTTTTAATGATACTGTCATATTATCAACTTTCAACAACCGTATAATTTGCGCAAAAATCACGCAAGCCGCTACAAATATCGGTGCCCTGCTTTCTCCCACATTTGGGTTTTTACCCAATTCTTCAACCGAACATTTATATAATTTTTGCAAAATATTAAAAACCTGTTTTGCTGTAATAACCTGACCATCTTCTGCTTCTCGATCATATTTATCTTTCCCCTCAATCATTGCCGTCAAACGTAAAGCGGTTGATGAAGTTGCCACAAAACTTATATCCTTCAAATCAGGCATCTCCACCTCTGCCAAAAACTTTTGTAAATAGCCGTCAATCTCCTCTGCCAACTTTGCCGCTTTAACCTCATCATATTCATGCAAATCAAATTGCTCGGCAGCATTACGCGCTCCGTAAGGTATTGAAATTGTCTTAATCATTTTCGGTTTGTCGCTATTAGTAGCCAAACTTACCTCGGTTGAACCGCCGCCGACATCCCAAAGCAAAACATATTTACTCATGCCTCTGACATGTTCAATTGCACCTTCCAAATTTAATCTTGCTTCTTCTTCTCCGGCAATTATTTCCAATTCAATTCCGCTGAGATCTTTAATTTTATTGATAAATTCCGCTCCGTTTTTCGCCTGCCGACAAGCTGCCGTTGCTATTGCTCGCAAATTATGTCCGGTTACGTTATATTCCCTTAAATGTTGTTTGATTTTATAAAAAGCATCTTCTCCCCGCATAATTGCCTGTTCGGTCAAACAATTATCCTCTTTCATTCCTTCGGCCAATCTGGTTGAATAATGCTCGGTAAACAATGTCTTGCCATTATCATCGCAAATCAACAAGCGACATGAATTTGAGCCCAAATCTATTGCCGCATAATTTCTACTTGTCATTAGCGCTTTCCTGTAACTTTTGATTATTATTAAAATAATGGTTATGTTTCGACCAATAATTATGCCGTCTCCGGCGATGATAGTAGGGTTTCTTCTCTTTTTTATCGGGATGCATCAAATCCAGCAAAATCCCCTCGCGAATTCCCCTATCGGCAATGGTTATTTCCGAAACATCCCAAAAAGATAATATTCCTTCAATAATCGAACAACCGGCCACCGTCAAATCAGCCTTGGACGCACCGATACAGGCATGTTTTTTTCTCCCCTCATCACCCATGCGCTTAATCTTATTAATCGTGCGCAACAAGTCATAACGTCCCACCGTCAAACCGTCAACCACCGAACGATTATAATGCGACAAGTTCAAATACACCGCTCCCAAAACCGTAACCGTGCCGGAAGTTCCTAAAATTTGAATTTCCTGATTGGATATAGCCTCGGATATATGATATTTTTCCTCAAATTCAGCCAGAATTTTATGAGTGCGCTCTATAATCGAATCATAAGCCAAATCGGTCATTTCATGATTGGGAAAAGCCTCCGATACCGTCACCACCCCGTAAGGCAACGAGGTATATCCCTCAATTATAGCCTTACCCGAAGCTGTCATTCTCGCTAAAGATATTTCAGTAGATCCTCCGCCGATATCAAAAACCAAAGCTCTGCGAATATGCCGATTCAACAGCGGCACACAGCCGACCATCGCCAAACGAGCCTCTTCCTGTGAAGAAATGATTTCAATATTAAGTCCGGTTTCTTTTTTAACCAAATCCATAAAATATTGACAATTTTTGGCTCTGCGACATGCCGCTGTAGCCACAAACCGCGCCGCCTTAATCGGAGCATATTCCTCCAATACTCCGGCACAAACTCTCAAAGCATTAACCGTTCGCCGAATAGCCGTATGCGACAACTCGTTATTATTGATTATTCCCTCGCCCAATCGCGTTATTTTGGAATAAGTTTCCACAATGCGAAAAGCTGAAGGTGTCGGTGTGGCTATTACCAAACGACAAGAATTAGTTCCCAAATCTATCGCGGCATAATTATCATGTTTATTTGTTGTTTTTATTTCTTCAATTCTTTCATCAGTCGCCGCTTTTTGTTTTTGCCAATAACGCATTTTTATTAAATCTTTTAGCTGTAAAAAATAAACTTGGGACAAGTATATCCCAAGTTTATTAATTGCACAATATATTTTTTTAAATTTATAAACCTCTCTCGGCGCGCAAGGCTTCCCTTAATTCATCTATGCTCACCAACTCATGTTTATTATTTTCAAAATACCAATAAGTCCAACCGTTACAAGCAGGAGCATTTTGTTCGGCAGCACCTACCTGATGGATTGATCCTTCTGTTTTATCGCTTTTTAATGTCCCGTCCGAACGCACCACTGCCCAATGTTTGCGTGATGCATCAAACAACATATCTCCCGGTTGCAAGAACCCGCGTTCCACCACATTTCCAAACGGAATCCGCGGCATCTTTTTCTTGGTCATATATTCCAAACAAGACTTATCTTTAACCGGTTTAACTTCATCAATTCGGTCTTGTGCCCCTTTTATATAAGCCTTGTCTTTTTCAATCCCGATGAAATGCCGACCTAACTTCTTGGCAATTGCTCCGGTAGTTCCGGTCCCGAAAAACGGATCCAACACCACATCACCGACCTTGGTCGATGAAACCACCACCCGATAAAGCAAAGCCTCCGGTTTTTGCGTAGGATGCAATTTGTCGCCGTTTTTATCTTTTAATCGTTCTTTACCGGTGCATAAAGGAATATGCCAATCCGAACGCATTTGCGTATCTTCGTTTAAGGCTTTCATTGCCTCATAATTAAAAGTATAGCGGGAATTCTGACTTTTCGATGCCCAAATCAAGGTTTCATGCGCATTGGTAAATCGAGTTCCCTTAAAATTAGGCATCGGATTAACTTTATTCCAAATAATGTCATTTAAAATCCAAAAACCCAAATCTTGCAATATTTTGCCCACTCGGAAAATATTGTGGTATGAACCGATAACCCACAAAGCACCGTCATCTTTAAGCAAACGGCGCGCCTGTTTCATCCAGGCAAGGGTATATTGGTCATAAACCTCCATACTTTCAAAGCTGTCCCATTCCTCATACACGCCGCTGACATTACTGTTGTCCGGACGCAGTAAGGCTTCTCCGAGCTGCAAATTATATGGCGGATCAGCAAAAATCAAATCGATTGATTTTTCTTCCATCTCAGCCATCACCTTAATACAATCATCATTGATAATTGTATCAAGCAAATCTTTTGTCTTCCTTATTTTCATCTACCAACCATACAGTTGTTAAAATACCAGTAATGACATTATGACAAACAGATGGTTATAAATTTATTAACGACGCCATATTTTTTGAAAAAATCATAAAAAACAAGCAATTAAAAATAGATTTTATTTTATTCCTTAAATTTAATATTGACAAAACACCTCAATCAATCCATATTACTGCCAACAATCAATTATTTATTCATTTAAAAACTATCTATTATGAAAAAATTATTTTTAGTAGCACTGATTTTTGCTTGTATTAGTGCTAAAGCTCAAGAAGATGATGGTTTGATTTCAACTCCCTCATCATTCTTTGGGCCTCAAAAATTTACCGACTACAACCTGTCGGATGAAGCACGTTGCCAAACCCAAAGGGAGATAGTATCTTTACCGGGGGCTTTGGAAATTTTGGTTAACTATACTGTTTTTCACCCATTATGTGAAAGTGCAGAAGTAGAGATTCTCAACCAACCGTATGCCAAAGAGTTTTTCAGCCATTACCTTCATCCGCTGGCTCCCCAGACACAGTTAGCCATTCTGAGCCGCGATGATGCTCTGGACTTTTTCAAGGAGTGCAGCGGCCTCTATTGGAATACTCTGGATCAACAAGCTCAAATAAAGTTGATTAACCGAGATGATGCCCAGGAATTACTCCAGTGTTACCTCGGGTGTCTCAGTGAAGAAACCCTTGCCGTTATGGCAGAGTTATCTAATGGTAAAGCGCTTTTGCAAACGCATAAGCAATTGATTTACAGATACCATGTATTCCGTTGTCCTGAATGGGAAAACCTCTAAAACAACAGCCTCTCTTTCTCAAGAGAGGCTGTTTTTTATTCGTCATCCCAAGTAGGGAGATTCAAAATTTGTTCTTGAGCTCTCCGGCACAAAGGATAATTAGCTACCCTTTCGCGGATTATTTCCAATCTCTCCTCTTCGGGCAGCTTCATGAACAAGCCTTTAGTCGGCTCGTAAAGCTCCCAATGAGCAATATACGGCACCAAAAACTTTTTTCTCATTTCCTTCGGCAGCCTAAACATTTTCATTTGAGCATCCGGAGTAGCTTCAAAATGGGCAACATACAGCAACCATAACTCTATGGCTTGCTCTTTCGGAAACTTGAAAAATTTAAAATCTTTTTCAAGACCCTCGAAATAATTGACATCAGAAGACAATGCCGATAAAACGCCTTTCATTTCTTCAAACGGAAGTTTGAAAAAGTAACTTTGAACGGCATCATCAAGCCCGTGAGACTTGACATATACCGGCACAACCTTTTTTCTTACCTCCGGCTTAAGCTCAAAAATCTTTTTTGCCGCCTTTTCAAACAGGCTACCTGTACCCATACAAATAAGCAACAACGGCGCAACTTCTTCATCTGGCAGCTGGAAAATTTTCATCTGTGCTGCATTTGTAAGGACATGTTCAGCACAAAAGATCGGCAACACATCCTTACGAACCTCACTGGGCAAATCAAAAAGCCGTTCATGATCAACTAACGAAATAGCCGCACCATTTCTGACTTTTTGCACCAATTGTTCCTGTTGTTTTGTTAACGTTTCCATTTTTAAAAAAATTAAATTAATAATTCAGTAAATTGCCTTCACTATATCAATTTCACTTTTTTTGTCAATAAAATTTTGTCAACAAAAAACAGCCTCTCTTTCTCAAGAGAGGCCGTTGTTTTCTCCAGGTAAATCTCGCAAAATTTTCAACGCATCATCGCCAATCGGATAGTCGGCAATACGCTTGCGGATTACGGATTCTTATTGGTTACTTCCATTATTCAAAATTCCTATTAAGTAAGCAGTAATTTCACTAAAATTATTAAAAACCAGTAATGAATCCTTCTTATCTTTTATATAATTGTCCTCCATAAACTTGCCTTTGCCTAATAATATAGGCTGAACGCCTGCATTATAAGCACACTCAGTATCTTGCTTGGTATCACCGATTAGCCAAACATTATTTTTATCAATTTTATATTCCGCATCTTTAAGAGCAGTAAATACCGGATCAGGCTCAGGTTTATTTTTGGGCGCATCACCATTGCCTAGAATTTTAGTAAATTTAATATCTGGAAAACAAAAAGAAATTTCTTTTAACAGAAGGGATTTCTCTTTGTTTGAAATAATAAAAATATCAATTTTTTTTTCGTTACATACTTGCAAAAAATTAAAAGCTTCTTCTAAAGTAACAACCTTATTATAACCATTTAGAGTATAATAATTCAAATAATCTTGATATGCTGCAGCTGCTTCGTCGGCAA